>JBEKNX010000030.1:0-21337 GCA_049522375.1 Acidimicrobiales bacterium
CTGGTCGATGACCTCAATGCCCTCGGTGCGACGTTCCCGGGGACCAACGTCCCGGTGACCTACCAGGTCCGAATGCACCACTCAGAGCTCGTGGCGTAGGCCAAGATGTCCAGACGTCTGAATTTAATTTGGCTTGGACCAGAGGGGCGTTGAGGTTGCCAAACGAGACGGTCCGAGTGCTGAGCGTTGTGTGCGGGGCCAGTCACGGCCCAGCAGCCATGACAGAAGGATGACCAAAGGCCAAAGAAATTGCCTCACCCTCTTTGTCACAGGTCCACTTTCGGTTTGGCACTAAGGCCGTCACCGGGGTCCGGAGCAACGAGGGGGCACGAGGAGGTGCTCCTGGTAGGAGCTTACCGGGCCCCCGAAGCAAGGCGTACGAGGTGTGACAACTTTCCGGGCGAAAGTACCAGCTCGAAGCGGTTATACCGCTCTCCGTGGGCGCTTGTCCACGCTGCGGTCGGCTCCAGGGCAACTTTTCCGGCTCGGGCATTACAACGGGCTACAAATCGGTCAATTTCTCCCCACCGGCTTTTGTCCCCTTTAGTCAAATGGCGCGCTAAGTCAGGGCCGTCTTGAACTCAGGGACCATCAGTGACCGGTGAACACCAACGGCCACGCTGTCGGCAAGGGGCGGGCGCCGGCGTTCGGACGAGGCCGTTGATAACGGCGCGCTGACGCGCCGGCAACCCCGAGTCGCGCCGTGTAGCCCCAACGCGACGTTTCGGCCCGACGAGGCAGCTCGCCTCGCCCCTAAAGCGACGCCACGACGGTCCCGACAACATGTATTGGCCACCGAGCACCGAAGGGGAGAATATTGGGACCGCGTGTTAGAGGCATAACCGCTTTGGTCCTGCTGATGGCGGGCCTGGTGGCCGGCGCGGGAGCGGGCCCTGCCCGAGCAGCCCAGGGCGTCCCCGTCGAGGCCACGCGCCTCAAGGTGCAGGCCCGCCCGCCCATCTCCTCCAGTAAGGGCCAGGGGTTGTGGCTGGTGACCCGGCCGGGTGATCGCCTTCGGTGATGCCCGCAGCTACGGCGACGCTCACGCCCGCACCCCCGTGGTGGGCGTGGCCGTCACCCCCGACGGGCGCGGCTACTGGCTGGCCACCACGGGTGGCGGCGTGTACAGCTTCGGCGACGCGGCCCGCCTGGGCTCGCTCGGGGGCCGGCACCTGGCCAGCCCCGTGGTCGGCATCGCCGCCACGGTCGATGGGAAGGGGTACTGGCTGGCCACCGGGGCGGGCACGGTCTACGGCTTCGGCGACGCCACCGTCCCCGGCCCGGCCACCGTCCCCGGCCCGGCCACCGGCACCGTCCCCTCGGCCCCGGTGGTGGGCATCGCCGCCGACCCGGCGACGGCGGGCTTCTGGCTGGTCAGCTCGACGGGGGCCGTGCTGGGCTACAACGGCGCCCCCGGCTACGGCCGGGCCCAGCTGGCCTCGGAGGTGGTGGCCATGGCGGCCACGCCTGACGGCCGGGGGTACTGGGTCGTGGCGAAGGACGGCCGGACCGCCCATCTGGGCGACGCCGCCAGGCACGGCGCCTTGAACGGCGCTTACCCGGGCCGCGTGGTCGGCATGGCGGTCGCGCCCCAGGGCAACGGCTACTGGCTGGCCGCCGCCAACGGCGCCGTTTTCGCCTACGGCCAGGCCGGCAAGGTCCCTGCTCCCCCCGGCTCGCCCCCGGTGGTCGCCATCGTGGCGGCCCCTGCGGGCCCCTCCGCGCCGGGCCTCAGCGCCGGAGCACCGGGCGCTACGACGAGCCTGCCCGCTCTGGCGGCCGGCCAGCCGTATGCGGCCCAATTGGTGGCCTCCGGAGGCACTTCGCCCTACACCTGGACGGTGGCCGGCGGGGCACTGCCCCCCGGTTTGGCCTTGAGCGCGGCCGGCGTCATCAGCGGGACAGTTGTCCCCGGGCTGAGCGGCCCGTTCGATTTCACCGTTCAGGTAACCGACGCTTCGGCTACGTACCCACTGCAGGCCGCGGCCAACCTGACGGTTGCGGAGAACACCATTGCCGTGGCTTCACCGGCGCTGAGCCAAGTGCCGCGGTCCGAGGTCCAGAGCCAGAACTGGTCGGGCTACGTCGCCACCCCGGGGCCCTATACGGCCGCTTCGGGCACTTTCACGGTCCCGTCGTTGAGCCCCGGTATACCCGGTCAGGACATGCTTACGGAGTGGGTCGGGATAGATGGTGCCGACAACAGCTCGCTCATCCAGGCCGGTGTGACCGAAATCCCCGACCCGGGTAACCCGGCGGGCTTCGACCTGTACGCCTGGTGGGAAGTGCTGCCCGCCGCCAACCAACCCATCCCGACCGTGACGGTGAGCCCTGGCGACGAAGTGAGCATAACGATCGGTCAGGTGAGCGTTACGAGCTGGGAGATCCGCCTGACCGACGGCACGAACGGCCAGAGCTACACCCAAGACGTGAGCTACACCGGCCCGGGCACGTCGGCCGAATGGATCGTGGAAGCGCCTACCGACAGCCAGACCCGCCAGCAGCTGCCCCTGGCGCCCTATAGCCCGGCCGTGAATTTCAGCGGCTTTTCCGCGACCGGCAATTCCGACGCCGTGTCGGAGGTGGTAATGGCGCAAGAAAATCAACAGGTCTCGGCTCCGTCTGCGTTGACCGCCGCTGGGTTCAGCGTTGCTTATGGGGCCAGCGCCCCGCCCGCGCCATAACCCGGTTGGGACCGCTCTGTCCCCGGGCGCACCATCCAGGCGGCAAAGGTCTCCGGATGCCTGGGCAGGTTGTTCCAGCCGGCATTTTCGTGCGACGTGTTGCTTTCGACGTACCAGCTGGTATAGGCGGCCGCCTTGTCTTCGTGACCGCGCCAGACGGCGTAGGCGTGGGCATCTGTCGTGATCTGGGCCAGGTCCCCAGGGGTGAAGCTACCCGCTCGCTGTTGGAGCTGGTCAATGGTCAACGGTGGTCCCTCTTTCAATACGAGCGGAACGGTTTTCGTGTGGGCCGACGCGGCTGCGGGCCCGGTTAGGTCACCCCTGCTCGTCGAGCTCCACTGCAGGCAGGTCGCGCACGTCGTCCTTGGTCAGGTTGAGCCGGAGGCCGTCGTCGACGTCTTTGACGGCGCTTATCGGAATGGCCACCCGTTTTTGGCCCCACAGGTGGCCCTCGTCGAGCAGGACGTGGGTCACGCAGTGGTCGTCGGGGTGGACGACCAGTCCCTTCACTCGCCCAATGGCGCCGTCGGTGGCAAATACGTGCTCGCCCCGGCGCAGCTCGACCTCTCCCAAGGGAACGCGGTCATTGGTGACCACCTGGGGACCGGCCACGCCGGTGCTCCCCATGCCCATGCCCCGGCTCAGGCTGCCCATGCCGGACGAGCCGATGCCCAGCCCGTAGTAGGGCCACGAGAGCATTTGGTCCTGCTCGTAGCCCAACTGCCCGCTCCCGCCCGGGATGAACTGCGTCTCTTCTGCTTCATCGAGCTTTTCGAACTCAGCTGTGGTACATGCCAGCGCGATCCCGTCGGTCGTCGGGGCGGCGAGACTTATCGGTACCAGATGGCCTTTGTCCCGGCCGTGGGGAGCCCCGACCACCAGGTGGGTCAGGGCGCGAGCTACGGGGTCGATGACCACGCGTCTCAGCTCCCCGCACGGCCCGTCGCTCGAGGAGACGTCGCTCCCGATCGTGAATTCTGTGGCTTCGCTCATCAGTCGACCTCGGCTCTGCTCTAAGGCGTCACCAGGGACCGGGGCAACAGGGGGTACTCCTCAACTGACTCTACAGGGCCCCCAGGCAGGTCGGGCGCGAAACCGCAAGTTTCTAGATAAAACTGCGGAGCACGCTGATCGTCACCGGCCTAATTACGCCGGCGTTCGGCTTAGGCCAGTGCGGGCCGAGGTACCCGGTCCAGCTCGGAGGCAGGCAGGGACCCGGCGATCACAGCCTCAGCCACGTCGACGAGCAGCAGGTTGTGGTTGCGGGCGTGGTGACGCAAGGCCGAGAACGCCTCCTCCATGTTGAGGTTTTCCCTCTCGGCCACCATTCCCTTGGCCTGTTCGATGACGACCCGGCTGTTGAGAGCGTGCTGAAGCTGTTGGTTGACGACTTTGGCTTGGAGCGTGGCCCGGTTCTGGAGGATGCCGATGGTGGCGACATCGGCTAGGGCTTGGGCGGCCTCGACATCGGCACTTTGCATCTCGCCCGGCTCGAGGTCGAACAAGTTGAGGGCGCCGATAACAGTGCCGCGCAGCCGCATGGGCAAGGCGTGCACGGAGTGGAAGCCAGCAGCCAGCGCCTCGGCGGCGAAGCGGGGCCAGCGGCTGTTGACCAGGGCGAGGTCCTGGTTAACGACCGGTTTACCGCTGCGGTAACAGTCCAGGCAGGGACCTTCCTCCGACTGCAGCTCGAACAGTTCCAGGAGCCGCATGGCCTCGCTGGAGGAGGCCATCACCCGTAGGTTGCCGTCAGGCCCGGCCAACATGAGACCGGCGGCGGCGACGCCGAGCACCTCGACGCAGCGGTCGGCCAGCCGCGTCAGCAGCTCGACCACATCGAAATCGGCTACCAGTGTGTCCGCCAGCTCCACTAGTGTCCTTACGAACAACGTTCCTCTGGGTACCGCTCCTGCGCTCACTTCGTCATTGGCCTCCCTGGGCCGCGATAGTGGCCACTACTCATGGTACGACCATCGCGCTGCGGCTGCAGGCGACCCTTTCGTAGAACGTGAGATCTCACGCTCTGCGGTCCATTTCCCCACTGGCGGCGTCGAAACGCAGTTCCCTTCCGACCACTGCCTTGGCTACTGCAGTGAGGGGACGGTCATTGCCGAAGGCGAACGCTCTCAAGCGGACCAGGGCTTCGCGCACGCTGACCCCGAGCTGGGCGGAGACCATGCCCGCGGCCTGGTGCACGACGTAATGGAAGTCGGCGCCCGCGCCCAGTTCGGAGCCGAGTTTCCCCGGCGGCGCGTTCGCCTGCAGGACGAGCACGGCCTGGGCGGCTATGTCGGCCATGACCAGGGCGTCGGCGTGCTGGTCATCGCTGAGCGGCCCGGCCCGGTCACAGCAGAGGTTGAGAGCTCCCAGACGCACCGATCCCACCTGGAGCGGGAAGCCGAAGACGGCCCGCACTCCGCCGGCGATGGCCGGAGGGGCAAATGCCGGCCACCGCCGCGTCTCGGGACGGGCCAGGTCGGGCTCGAGCACCGGCCAGTCCTGGCGGTAGGCGTCCACGCACGGCCCCTCGCCCAGGGCGTACTGCAGCTGCTCGATGAGGTCGCTCATCTCGTTGGTGGTGCACAACGAACCCTGGGGGACCTCAGCCGACATCAGCATGATGCCGGCACCGCTCGTGGCCGTGGCCTCGGCGCAGACCTGGCACAGCCGCTTGGTGCCGAAAGCGCCGTCCTTGTCACCAACAAGTAGGCCGAGGATCCGTTCTCTGCGTTCGCCGCCCACTTCTCACTCACCGCCCCCCTCGGGTACCTTCGTCATGGTCTCGGCGTCATCGGCTCTCGGCTCCGCTCTCGGCGTCATCGGCTCTCGGGCGGTCCTTCGGCGCTCAGCCCCCGAGCTGTCACCCCGATGGCCAGCGCGGCCCGGACGGGGACATGCTCAGCCGCCCGAGGGGACGGGGCGGTCTGCCCGTCGTCCCGCGGGGCCCCCGGCACTGCCACCCAGGTACCGAGCGCGCCCCCTTTCTCGTCACCCGCCATTTCGGGGCTGGGGCCGAGGAGGTCGTTCAAGCGGCAGGCATCCATTGCCCGCCGGGCGCGAGCCGACGGCGACCGCACCGTCAACGACCCCGAACGTCCCTGCAGGAACTCCCGGGCCCGCGCGATGACCCCGAGGGTCGACGGGGCCATGAACTCGACCTCGCTCAAGTCGAGGACCAGTGCGGCGCGGTCAAGGGCGATGGCACGCGCCAAGGTTGCGCATGGGGCGTCATCAGTTGAGAGGTCGTGCTCCCCCCGGAGCCAGACGACTATGGGACCGGTCTCACGCCCCTCCCAGCCGAGACGTCGGTCAGGAACGGTAAACGAAGAAGTCCCGATGGGCATCATGGCGCTCTCCTACCTCAGGCGGTGCGAATAATCGCGTTACCAGGGTCTGGAGTACCGCCCCCGGCCAGCTCATGCTGGCCCGACACGCCGGGGGTTTTGCCGTGTCCCTCTGACCGTACACCCTTTGACGGGCGGGTGGCGGCCAAAACGGGGCCCAGCTTGCGCCATTTGGCCCCGCCGCCGCGACGGAGCCTCGTGACCTTGGGATTTGCACCAGGATGCCCAACATTTCTAGAAATATGTTACTAGTATTGTAAAACTAGAGTACGATGACTAGTAGACGTTCGAGGCACGGTGGTCGCAGACCGCCCGCTGTTCGAGCGTCAACGAAAGAGTGCAACCATGTTGATGCGATTCGAACCGTTCCGCGAGCTCGACCGGCCCGCCGAGGACCTGCTCGCCGAGAACCGTCTCCACCAGGTCCCCGTCGATGCCTACCGCCGGGGCGACGAGTTTGTGGTCGACCTCGACCTGCCCGGCGCCGACCCGGGCTCGATCGACCTGACCGTCCAGGCCGACCTCCTCACCGTGCGGGCGTCGCGTTCGTCCCATGAGGTCGAGGGTGACGAGGTCCAGGTGGCCGAGCGGGGCCACGGCCACTTCGGCCGTCAGTTGTTCCTCGGCGAAAGCCTGTCCCGGGACCACATCACCGCCAACTACCACGAGGGGGTGCTCACCATCACCATCCCCATGGCCGAGCAGGTCAAGCCGCACAAGGTCGAGATAACTCACATGGGCACCGTGCCAGGTGCCGTCGAGGCCGCCGCCGTCACTGCCTGAGCACCCGCCTCCCGCCCCGGACCAAGGGGCCCCCCTCCAGGAGCTTGCCTCGTGGCAGGACGGAGGCGGGCACGGCCAGACCGACCGGCAGCACCCGCCTCGTCCGTGGTGCTCGCCGGTCAGGCCGTCGTCAGGGGCACAAGAAAGAAAAGAGAGGAGCAAGGTCAACATGTTGCTAGCAGCCGAGGATTTCGTCGAGGCGGTCGATGCCACTAGCGGTAAACCTACTTGGCTCATTCACGATGGCAAACGAGTCGCTAAGTTCCAATATGTAGGCACGAGCGGTTTTCGCGGCTACTTCACCATTGTCCCGGTCGAAAAGAGCGGCTCACGACAGCGGACTGAGTACCTAACTGACAGGCCCACCTCGATCGCCTGTAGTGCCAGTTCGTCACCCTGAACCACTGCGCCCTTGAAGGAGCGCGAGGTGGATGGGGCCCCAACGATGAGGCGGCCAACGATGAGAGAGCGTCGCACGTGACCTTCGGCCCTAGTCGGAAGAGCACCGTCTCGACGACCATGGTCGGCGGAGGTCGCAGAAAAAAGTGTTCGTCCAAGACTTCATGATCGTGGAACGGCCCGCTGCCGAGCTCGTTGCCGAGCTTGAGGGCGGCGCGGGCCTGCTCTTCCGCCAGTCTTTGGGCGAAGCCGAAGCGGATCTCGACCGACAGCGGGTCAAGGTGGGACCGGAGAACTGGCCCGTGCTCCTGGCCAAAACTGTCGAGGTCACGTTCGGGCCCGTACGCAGCCACGGAGATGTCACGTTGCTCGCCTTTTCATGGCAGGCGACGGGGTCGGGTTCGCTGTTCCCGGCTCTTGACGCCGACCTCGAGCTGAGCCCCCTGGGCGAGGGCAGGACAGAGGTCACCTTGAGGGGCCGGTACCAACCACCGGGCGGGGTCATCGGGCGGCGCATAGACGAGTTGTTGTTACACCGGCTGGCGGACGCCACGGTCCGGGCGTTCCTGTCCAGCTTGGCGGCCCGGTTGGCCGGCCCGAACGCCCAGATTTCGCCGGCGCCACCCGTCGTCGCCGCCGAGGGGTGACGGCCGTCTGAGCTGACCCGGCGCCGCCGGGGGCGCTCGGAGCCGCTCAGTCCCCAGCCAGGGCGAGCGCTATCGTCCGAGGACAGATGGGTACCGGATCGGCGCGGCGACGCTGGCTCTCTCGCCGAGCACTCCTGCTCCACCTCACGGTGGCGACCGTCGCCCCTGGGTGCGGCGTTGCCGGATGGTGGCAGGCGACGCGAGCGTTAGGCGGCAACGGGCTCAGTTGGGTCTACTCCATCGAGTGGCCCATATTCGGCCTCATTGCCATCGCCGCCTGGTGGCAGCTCATCCACGAGGGCCCTGAGGCCTACCAGGCACGCAAGCGGGGGCCGACCGAAAGCCAGGCGAGGCCGGTCCCGGCCGCCCTGGAGGGAGACCAGTCAGCTCCGCCGCAGGCCACTGTAGAGCCCACCACCGCACGGCTATCGGCCACCCTGGTCGTGCTCGTCGGCGCCGAGCTCATGCTCGGCGTGGCATCGGTGTTTTACGTGCCCGTCAACCGCCCCAGCGGCTGGGTGCCCTCCGCCGGCAAAGCCGTCTACCTGGCCCATGCCGCTTTCGGCCTGCTGGTCGTCCTGGCCGCGTTGGTGTTCTTGGCCCGCGTGAGGCGGGCTTCGCGGACGTCGCGACTGGTCGGCTGGATGGGGTTCATCGGCGTAGCCGTGGCCGCCTGCGGCGGCGTCCTGACCGAGGCTCAGTCACTTGTGCGGTTCTTAGGCATGGTGCTCATGTTCTTCGGCCCGGTCCTGGCCGTTTTCGCCTATGTAGCCCCTCTGTTGCTCAGCCCGTCCAAAAGGGTGCCGCTGCCCTCGGGCGGCTGAGCTGTTGATGACAGGCTCAGATGGGGCGCCCGGCACGGCCGGAGCCGTGGAAGAGCCGCTCTCGCCGGTGCCCGGCGGTCGGCGCGGGCGCAGCCATCGGCCCCGGAGATGGGCTCTCACGGGGGCCGTCGTCGCCCTCTCGGTGCTGGTGGGAGCCGGTCTGTATGCCGGCCTGGCCGGCTCTGGCGCGGGCACAGCCGTCAACGACCCGCTCGTCGACCGGACGCAAAAGCCGGCTCCCGGCTTCTCGTTGCCCGAGCTGGTCTGGCCCGGCCGCAGGATGTCCCTGGCTGATTTCAGGGGTAAGCCCCTGGTCGTCAACTTCTGGGCCTCGTGGTGCTACCCGTGCCAGACCGAGATGCCGCTGCTGGAGTCGGCCTTCCGCTCCGAGCGAGGAGCGGTGCAGTTCCTCGGCATCGATACCAACGACACCCGCAGCGCCGCGTTGCGCTTCCTGAAGCGCGTGCGCGTCACCTACCCGGCGCTTGTCCTGTCCGACCCGGCCAGCCCGGTGGCCACCTCCTACGGTCTGATCGGGCTGCCCATTACCATCTTCATCTCCCCCGAGGGCACGGTGATGGGACGCCACATCGGCCAGATGAACGCGGCGACCCTGCAGGCCGCGCTGGAACTGGCCTTCGGGAGGCTCCGCGCCGGGTAGGCAGGGCACAAAGCAGATCGCCCGCCCCCGCCGGGCCTGGGGGCGGCATAGCATGGGCGACCAGCGATGAACCGCCTGTGGCGTGTCATGTCGGTCGACCACCTGGACCCGGTGGCCCCGGTCGAGGAAGTGGTCCGGCTCATCGACCTGGCCGGGACGGCGACCGCGGCGGCGTACGGTAGGAGCGACGTCGTCGAGGCGCTCCACGAGCACCAACCCGCGACGGTGGCGATTTCTTCGTCGGGAGGCCTGGTGGGCGTGAGCGTGGCCCGGGTCAGTGGCCCGGACGCTCACCTGCTGGCCTTGGCCCTGCACCCTGACTGGCGCAACCAGGGGATTGGCTCGGCGCTGTTGAAGGCGCTCGACCAGGACGTCGTCCACCGCGGGGCTCGCCGCCTGCTGGCGCTCGTCCGTCCCGGGCAGGTCGGCGAGGTGGCCCTGGCCCACCAGGGCTTTGCCCGGGTGCAAGGTCTCGACTTTTACGAGCGGGCGGTGTCGATGGTCCCCGAAGAGCTCGCCATCGTGGAACGCTACGGCGGCCGCGTGCCCGAGACAGGCCTGTGGGAAGCCATGAAGGGTTTCTCCTCGACCCGGGACTTGATCGAGCGCAGGGTGGTCACACCCTTGGCCAAGCGAGAGCTGGCGAGCGAGATCGGGCTGGTGCCGCCGGCCACGATCTTGTTGTTCGGGCCGCCCGGCACGGGCAAGACCTCCTTCGCCCGTGCGGTGGCGTCGCGGCTGTCCTGGGCGTTCGTCGAGCTCCACCCGTCGCTCCTCGGCCAGGGGAGCGAGGGGGCCAATGCCTTGCGCCAGGCGCTGGCCGAGCTGGCTCGCGTAGACAGGCTGGTCTGTTTCATAGACGAGGCGGACGAGATCGTCGCCGACCGGGTGAGCCGCCCCGAGAACCAGGCCATCGTGAACGAACTGCTCAAGTCGATGCCTGCCTTCAAGGCGCGGCCCGAGCGGTTGATGATCATGGCTACCAACTCGGTGGCTTCGGTGGACCCGGCCATGCTCCGCCCGGGGCGTTTCGACCTCGTGATCCCGGTCGGGGCGCCCGACGCGCAGGGCCGCGCCGAGCTCGCCGCCGACCTGGTCCCGGCGTCTGACCCTCGGGAGGTGGCCGCCCGGACGGCGGGTTTCACGCCGGCCGACTTCTCGCTGGTGGCCCAGCGCAGCGCTCAGCTGGCCTTCGACCGGGCCGTGGCTGGGGGCGACCCCCGCATAACGTCGGCTGACGTCCTGGCCGCGGTGGCGGTCACCAGACCGTCCGTGAGCACTGACGCGACAGAAAGGTTCCAGACCGAGTCAGAGCACTACGCCCGGCTATGACCACGCCGGAGCGGTCCTAGGTCCTTGACGCGCGCATGTTCGCTTCGTAGTGTCTAACTCAGGGTATTAGTACCGTCTAAGAGAGGCCCGGGGCCAGTCCGCCGGGCGGAGGGGAGCAAGGCCTGAAATGGGTCGCTCCATCAGGGTCGCTATCGCCGGCGCAGCCTTGTGCGTGGTCGCCGCCGTAGTGGTCTTCACGGCCATGGCCTACCTCCGCTCCAGCCCGCCAACGGTCGACTTCGCTTCGGGCCACAAGCCCGGCGCTGCGGTGGAGCTGACGTTGCAGACCGTCGGGTCCACCGGCTTCGGGCCCCACCCGACGTGGGTGTCCTACCTGACCGAGGCCCCCGACGGCAAATGGGCCCATACCACCCTGTGGGACCTGCCGGCGCACACGCGGGTCGATGTCACCATCTTGCAGTACGACAGCGGCAGCCCCCTTCGCAACCAGTTCCTCGGCGGGGTGACGGGGACAATAGGCGGCTCCATGACGCTCAACGGCAAGGTGGTCTCCCTGATCAATTCCAACGCCGGCAACGGTGTCGGCCACACCTTCAGCATCCCCAGCTTGGGCGTCAACGTGCCTCTGTACGCCAACCCGTCCAGTGCCAAGCTGTGCAGCGTCGCGCCGTGCACCACGAAGTCCGTCCACAACGTGGTGAAGTTCTCCTTCATGACGCCGGGCGTGGGCCAGTACCCGTGGCAGTGCTTCGTCCCCTGTGGCCTCGGCTACCTCTACGGCAACGGGGGGCCCATGCAGTCGATCGGGTACATGGACGGGTTCTTGAGAGTCGTGGCGTGATGGACGATGGCTACGGGGGTCACCACTTCCGGCGCGTAATCGGCATTTGGGCCGTGCTCGCCGCGGTGGCCGATGTCCTGTTCTACGTCCTGGCCGGCCCGCACATCCCTCCGGGGACGATGACGTCCGCGGCCAATGGGGCGCAGTTCGACTTCAACGTCTTGTTCCTCATCGCCTTGCCCGTGCTGCTGGCTGTCTGGGTCTACCTCGCTTATTCGGTCTGGACGTGGCGGGCGGCGCGAGGCCGGCCTGAGCCTACGGCCGGCCCCTATTCGCGAGGGCACGTCGGCATCCAGACGGCCTGGATAGCCACGACGACGGCCATCGTGCTGGGGCTGTTCATTTTCGGCACCTACGAGCTGGTGGTGCCGGCCGGTGCCGGCGGCGGGGAGGGGCCGAACCCGGCGTGGGCGCCCGCTTCCCACAACGTCCTTCCCATCCAGGTCATCGCTCAGCAGTGGGAGTTCACGTACCGTTACCCGACCTTCGGCGGTTTCGAGACCTCGCAGCTGGTGGTCCCGGCCGACACGACCATCGCCTTCCACGTCACTTCTCTTGACGTGGTCCACAGTTTCTGGGCCTACCAGTTGGGCGTCAAGGCCGACGCCAACCCCGAC
This sequence comes from Acidimicrobiales bacterium, assembly GCA_049522375.1. GTDB lineage: Bacteria > Actinomycetota > Acidimicrobiia > Acidimicrobiales > Palsa-688 > Fen-671. Next base: position 12,094 of record JBEKNX010000030.1, read on the forward strand.
TACGACGACGTGGCCTACACGAGGACGACCGGCCAGCTCGGCCAGTTCACGGTGCGTTGCTCAGAGCTGTGCGGAATCTGGCACGGGGCGATGTACGACTACGGGCACGTGGTGAGCCTGGCGAACTTCATGACCTGGGCCAGGTCCACCCAGAAGACCCTCCTCGCCGCCACCAAGTTGTTGCCTCCCTTCTCATGGACCTACACGCCCGACGCCAACGGTGCCGACGGCGGTTTCTACCCCGACAGCCAAGACCCTTACAGCAACGTGGAAACCTACGGGGCCGTCCCGGCGCAGGTGACGGGGGCGGGGAAATGACGGTGCTCAGGTGACGATCGACGCCAGCCCTCGCCAGGCCGAGGAGCCCGCCTACCGGCCGGCCTCGACTGCCGATGCCGGCCCCGGCGCGCCGGGCGGGGGCCGGGGGCGCGGGACCAGGCCGGCGTGGTTGGGCCAGCACCTCGGGACGGCATTGTTGGGCGGGGTCATCGGGTACGCCGTCGGGCACTGGCTCGGCAACCTCATCGCCAGCGGGTACGCCAACGTGCAGGGCAGCGGCCAGAACGACGTGGCCATCGTGCTCGGCCTGGCCTTCGGTTTCGCCGGCTGGCTGAGCGGTATCGGGGCGCTCAATTACCCTTTGTCCAAGCTGGTCGGGCGCGAGCCGCTGCCGGAGGTCCCCCAGCAGAACTGGACGCGCTATGTCCGCTTCACGACCGACCACAAGGTCGTGGGGATGCAGTACCTCGTCGGTGTCATCACTTTCTTGTTCACCGGTGGCCTGCTGGCCATGGCCATCCGCACAGAGCTGCTCACGCCCGCCAACCACTTCTTCGGGCCGGGCACGTACATAACCATCGTCGGCGAGCACGGGACGATCATGATGATGATGGCGTCCTCGATCGTGGTCGGGCCCCTCGGCAACTACCTCGTCCCGTTGATGATCGGGGCCCGGCGGACCGCCTTCCCCCGGGTAGAGGCGACCTCGTTCTGGATGTTCGCCGCCGGCTACTTCATCATCCTTACGGCTCTGCCGCTAGGCGGGTTCCCCACCGGTTGGACAGGATATGCCCCGCTGCAGACCCAGGGGGCGGGCGGCATGGACTCGTACCTGATGGGCTTCGCCGTAATCGGCCTGGGCATGGTCCTGGCCGGTTTCAACCTGGCCGCCACCATCATCCATTTCCGGGCGCCCGGGATGACCTGGGGCCGGATCCCGATCTTTGTATGGTCCATTCTCGCCACTTCGGCGCTGCTCACCCTGGCCACCCCGACACTGGTGGCGGCCGGGCTGTTCGGCCTGCTCGACCGCACCGCCCAGACGGCGTTCTTCGTGACCGAGCACGGCGGGAGCAGCTTCTTGTGGGAAGACCTCTTTTGGTTCTTCGGCCACCCCGAGGTCTACATAATGGCCCTCCCCGGCTTCGGGATCGTGGCCGAGCTGCTCCCGGTGTTCTGCCGCAAGCCGCTGTTCGGTTACCGGGCCGCCGCCGCCGGCATGATGGGCGTCGCCCTCCTGTCGTTTTTCGTCTGGCAGCACCACTTGTTCCAGAGCGGGATCGACCCGGACATGCGCCCCTTGTTCATGCTGACGACCGAGCTGATCTCGATCCCCACGGGGTTCATCTACCTGGTGGGCCTGGGCACCCTGTGGAAGGCGAAGATCCGTCTGGAAGTGCCCATGCTTTTCTGCCTGGGGATGTTCTTCAACTTCCTCATCGGCGGTGTCACCGGGGTGTTCCTGTCCGACGTCCCGGTGGACGTGACGGTCCACGGGAGCTTTTTCGTCCTGGCCCATTTCCACTACACCATCATGGGCGGGCTCATCTTTGCCTTCTTCGGCGGTCTGTACTACTGGACGCCCAAGTTGACAGGGCGGATCATGGACCACAAGTGGGGCAAGATCCACTTTTGGGCCATGTTCGTCTTCTTCAACATGACGTTTTTCCCCTTGTTCATAGTGGGGCTTTTGGGCCAACCCCGCCGGGTGTTCGAGTACGCCGCCAACCTGCAGGTATGGAACGACTTTTCTTCGGTCAGCGCCTTCCTGCTCGGCGCGTCGTTCCTCATCTTCGTGGGGAACTTCCTGTGGACGATCATCATCAACCCCCGCCCGGCCCCCGCCAACCCCTGGGACTCCAACGGCCTGGAGTGGCAGACCCCGACGCCTGTGCCTTATTACAATTTTGAGCGCATCCCCGTCGTCCTCCACGACCCTTACCACTATGGCGAGCCCGAGCGACTGCCCGTGGCTGACCTGGGGGCAGGGTTCCCGGCCGCGGGAGCGACCGAGACCACCGTGGTGCCGCCCACCGACCTGGGCCCGAGGCCACCGCTATGACCACCCCGGCCCGCCGTCCCGCCGTGCCCATGATGACCGAGACCCCCGAAGAAGTCGAGTACGAGCTCCGAGCCGCGGAGGCATCGACGTGGACGGGGAGCCGCCTGCTCATCGGGGCCATAAGCTTTGCTTTTGCCTCGTTGGCGTTTGCCTATTTTTACCTGCGCTCAGCTGACAACGAACAACTGTGGCGGCCGCACGGGGTCACCGCGCCGACAGGCATCGGGACGGCCGTCTTTGTCCTCACATTGGCGGCCGGGCTGTTGGTGGTCTTCGGCAACCTGCGCCTGCGCCAGGACTTGCGCCTGGACTGGCAGGTCGCCGGGTGGACCGTGGTCATTGCCGGGCTCATCGTGGTCGGCCTGCAACTATGGGAGCTGACCAGGCTGAGTTTTTACCCGGGTTCGAGCGGCTATGCGTCGTGCTTCATCGCCTGGGCGGTGATGAACATCGCCCTCGTCCTGACGGCGGTCTACTGGATCGAAACCCTCCTGGCCCGGTCGCTGCGCCTGCACCGGGCCCTGAGACAGGAGGGCGCCGGCGGGACCGCCCTTCCGGCGGATAGGTTGTCCCGGGCCAGCGCCGAGGGCTGCACGCTGTACTGGGGCTTCACGGCCCTGGTGGGCGGCTTGTTCTGGTTGTTCTTCTACGTGATCTGAGGAGAGGGCCGTGGTCCTGGGCGACATTTACATCGGTGCGCAGGTCCTGAGTTTCGCCTTCCCCTTGGGCGTCTTTTGCGTGGCCCTTCTGGTCGGGTTCTTCGTACGGTACCGGCAACGCTGACTCGGCGGACGGCACCGGCGCCCTGGCTGAAGCAGGTCCCGGCAGTCCTGGCCGCACTGTTGGTCGTGGTCGTCCTGGTGCCGCCCATCGCCGGTAGCGCCCAGCGCTACGACTGGGCCGAATCGCTCCAGTTCGTGGTGCTGGCACTGGGTGCTCCCGGGCTATTGGTGGCCGGCGCGCCGTGGCGACGGCTGGGCCTGTTCAAGCCGGCCACGGCGCTGGCCGAGGCCCGGCGCCGCCACCCCGAACGTGTGCGGAGCGCGGCGTTGGTAACCGTGGCCCTGGCCTGCATGGTCGCTTGGCGGGTCCCGGCCTCAGTCGACGCGCTGCGCTCAGGAGGCTGGCCACTGGCCGTTGAGGTGGTCAGCCTGAGCCTTTCCGGGACTGTTCTCTGGCTCGAGTGCCTGACGTCGCCTCCTCTGGGCCCGCGCTCGACCAGGCCCGTGCGCATTGCCCTGGGCGCGGCCAGCATGTGGACGATCTGGGTGCTCGCCTACATGGTGGCTATGTCGAACGGCGACTGGTACCCGGCTTACCACCACGTGGCCGGGCACGGCCTCAGCCTCGTCGCCGACCAGCAGGTTGCCGCCGGGGTCATGTGGGCGGCGGCCAGCGCCTGCTTTGTCCCCCTGATCTTCTTCAACCTGTTCCAATGGCTCCAGCGCGAGGAGGGCCCTGACGAGGCGCTCCAGCGCATGGTGCGCGAGGACCGCCGGCGCCGTTCCTCGCCCCGGCGGTCGTCCGGTCCCTAAGGTCCCGGTCCCGGCCCCTAGAACGCTGCAGACGTATGGCACTTGGCCTGGCGCAGCCCGGGGCCCGCTTCGAGTCACGGCGCGAGCACTTGGGGACCGCTTGAGGGAAGGCTACATCTACCGGTTGTTGGCCGACGAGGGCGCCTGCCGGTCGGAAAGCGCTCTTTTCACCCGACAACGGGGGCGTTTTGTGAAGTTCCTTACGCAGGCGGGCGCCGTTTTGTTAAGTAGCTGCGATTTTTTCTAAGCAAGATCACAATTCGTTCGGGGCGTCGGGCCGGTGCACCACCTACCTGATCATCAGCGCCTTCACGGCGGCGATCTCAGCTGCGCTCATCGCCGCCGTCAGGTGAGCGATCTGCCAGTCGGCGGCGCCGAGGACGTCGAGCTTTCGCCGCTCCCGGTCGAAGGCGGAAAGGGGAAAAGCGCGGTGCGCCCGCCCGCCCACTTCGGCACCGACCCGTTGCCCGGGCCAGGCGACGTCGATCACGTATACAACCCCCTAGGAGGGTTTCGGTCCCTAAGGTTTCGGGGAGGACGCCGGGACCTCGGCCAGGTCAAGGGTCGGCAACCGCATCCGGACCGATCGGTCGGCGGCCGCCAGTTCGGCCTCGGCCTCGGCGCGGTCGCTCCCGAGCAGCTTCTCGTCGCCGGCCAGTACCTTCAGGGCATGCCGGTCGGACGGGTCGGTATCGAGCACCTGTACCTGCTCGATGGCCGAAAGCGCGTCTGCGGTTGCCCACAGCGTGACCGTGCCCACCAGCTGGCCGAGGTCACGGCCAGAGCCCGAACCGGGGACGGTGATCGTAGACAGCTGGTAAATGCTGTCGTCCATAAACGAGCACGCAGTCTGGTCATCGGTGAGCAGTCCCGGGACTTGGCGCTCCTCGGACCGGGAAAGAGAACCGGCAGAGAGGTCGCGATAAATCGTGAACGACTCCCCGAGCGCATAGCTGCACGGGCCTATATCGCTGTTGACCTCCGACATCACGCTGGTATCGTTGGAGATCTGGGCGGCGCGCGAGGAGTTCTGGGGTAGGTCGGTAAGCACGACCACGGCGAGGACCAGGGTCAGGGCCCCGGGCACGACAACGGCCCGGCGTTTGTACAAGGGCTTTTTCGGGACGGGCAGCTCGGCGCCGGCCACCGGCTCAAGGCGGGTGGAAGTCACGGACGTGGCCCCAGCAAAGATCTTGCCTCCGCGGCGATCCCCGCCGCCCAGTCGACCTCGGTGGCGTGGGACAGGCCGAACGAGCCTGAGGCGTTCTCATCGGCGAACGGAGTGGCTTGGAGCCGCAAGCGCCCCGCGGGGTCGATGAAGTACAGAAGGTCATTGTGGGACACGGCGTGGGTACGGCGCTGCACCTCGATAGAGACCCCGTACGCGGTCCACACCGGGCCTAGCTGGGCCAGCGAGCCGGTCAGGAAGCGCCACCCGGGCACCGACGAGATCGTGCCCTCCTCGGCGGGGAAGCCGGACGCCAGGGCGAGGGCCAGGGGGTCGGTGTTGACGGTTATGAGAGCGACCTGCGAGCGGTATGGGCCAAGGTCGTGGTAAGCCTGCGAAAGTTCGGCCTCCAATACCGCGCATATGTCGTCACAGGCGGCATCGAAGAAGGACAGCACCACCACCTTCCCCCGTAGGCTCCCGAGCGAGGCCGTGTGCCCATATTGGTCCATGAGGGCAAAGCGCGGCGCCTGTCGTCCCGTCAGGTGCTGGAGGCCCATGAGGGCGGGCACGGGTGCCGGCAATTGCGCCATCACCGTCGTACTCGGCGTAGACGGCATGGCTAAGCCAGAGGGGAGCGCCGGGGGATAGTCCCCGTTAGTCGTCGACGGCGCTCCGGCACTCACCGGCCCCGGGAACACGTGGTCAAGCACCACACCGCCGAGGCCAAGGACGACAAAGCCGGCGACGGCAAAGGCAATTACCTTGCCTGGGAACCTGGGGGGCCCGGCGGCAAAGGCGGCCGCCCGGTCCAGGACCTGGTCCCCCTGGTCTGCTGTCCCCGCCACTGGGCCCTCCGCTTCAGCCACTGGGCCCTCCGCTTCAGCCACTGGGCGCTCGGCTTCAGCCACTGGGCACTCCGCCCGATGGTGCGGTGGCGTGCAGTACCTTGTCGATAAGAGCGCCGGCGCCGCCCTCGTCGGCCGCCGCCCGCCGGATAAGGAGCACCAGGGCGGGATAGGCCCAGAAGTCCCCGCAAACCCACAGGATCCCGGCCCCGATCTGTTGGCTGGCGAACGGCGACAGCGTGATACCCGGGAGGTGGTCGTAAACGGGGTACAGCGAATGATTGGTGAAAAGGCTCAGGGCCATGGCGAGCACGATCATGACGACGTTGGTGCCGAGGACGGCAGCTATCTGGGGCCCCGTCCCCAGCTTGGGCTTGACCGGGTGAGAAGGGACCACCTGGAGCCAGAAAAGGACCCCGGTAACGAAAAAGCTGGAGTGCATGAGCCAGATATGTACGTACTGGTTGGTTTCCGCCAGGTCGAACAGAGCGGGGAAGTGCCAAACGACCATAATCACGTTGAACAGGACGACAGCCACCCAACCATTGGTGAGGAACCGCCCCAGTGCTCGCAGCGGCCGGGACCAACCGTCGAGCAGGAGGGCCCGCATAACGCGGCGTCTTATCCCTACCGGCACGCCGTGCACCAGAGGCAGCCACGGCGCACCGGCAACGATCAGGATAGGGGCGAAAAACATGATCAAGATGTGCTCGATCATGTGGACGAAGAAATAATAACTAGCCCAATAATCGATGGGAGAGTCGACGGCTATTAGCAGTAGGGCCAATCCTCCGTAGAACATGAGCGAACGGGCACGCCGGGCCCGGGTGCTTTGCGGCCGTGAGCGGCGCGCCAGGTTGTGCAACCCGCGCTCGTGCAACGCCACCACAAAGCTGACAACGATGAGGAACGGGTCGTACGACCAGTTCTCGGTGAGATAGCTCAAATCAGCACCCTGGTCATCGGCCCGAACGAAGGGCATTGTCGAGGGCAGCGGCCAGTGTCGCCGCGAAGGACGACCTGGTGGCGCTGGTCGCCGGCCCCGGGTCGGCGTCCAGGACGTAGCGGGTGTACCCCCGTTGGTTGATCACGTAGGCAATATCGCTGTGGGCGATCATGGCTCCTCCGGCCTCATAGGCCACCTGGACACCAAAAGCGCTCCAGACGCGCTCCAGCTGGCGCAGCGACCCGGTTAGGTAAAGCCAGTTGGGGAGGTCCTCCAGGTTTTCCTGCCGGTCGAAGGCAACCAGGTAGTCGGGCGTCGTGTACCTGGGGTTGGCATCGACGGCAATGAGCTCGGTCCGTCTGCCGGCAGCTCCCAACATCTGGTCGGCGGCCCTGAGCTCCGAAGCGATGACGGGGCAGTCTGAAGTGCATACCGGGTCCAGGAACGTCAAGGCAATAGCACGGCCGCGCAGGCTCGTCAGCGAAACGGTCTGGCCTCGTTGGTCGACCAGGGTGAACGAAGGGGCCGGTGTGTTGGTGGCGTCGGGCGTGCCGTCGATGGCCTGGCTCAGGATGGGGTCGGCGTTGGGGCTGAGAGCCGAGACGAGCATGGGGACGGATCCCACGAGAGTGACCCCGATGGCACCGATGGAGGCGACGGCGCGAAATGTGTACGTTGGGTCGGCAGTAAAGGTCTGCCACCAGCGCCGGTGCCAGGCAGCTGCGGGCGGTGGTTGGGCGGCGCCGCCAGCGGCGGTCCCGGCGACGGCAACGGGCACGGTCGCTGGGCGGGTGATGGCCAGGTAGCCGGCAACGAAGACCAATGCCATGGGGATCATGCTGTTGGGATCGGTGCCGGTCCCTCCGAGGAAACCGAGGTCCTGGACGAGGGCCCAGTCCGCCAGGCACACGCCTATGGCCACGAACATGCTCCAGCGCACCACCCGCGGGCGTGCGGTGAGGAACGCCGTCCCGATGCCGGCCAAAGCGACGACGACGAAAAGGTTGACGGCCCAACCGTGGGCCGAGTCGAAGCCGTCGAAACTCCGCAGCCAGGAAGCCAGGAAATCGGGCTGGGGCGTCTGTGCCATCTGGTTGAGCATCTGCACCACCTGCCCCGCGCTCGCCCCGGGCGCACCCTTGCCTTGCCAGAAGCCCCGGCCGGGCCAGGCTTGGAGGACGGCCATTCCGACCAAGAACAGGCCCATGCCTCGCACCACCAGGCGACCGAGACGGGGCGCTGCCCACCAAGAAACCGGCAGCGCGATCAGCACACCGGCGACGCAGTAGAAGAGCACCGCTCCGGGCGCCCCGAACAACCAGGTGAGGCCAGGGGCGAAGACCTGCCCGAAAGCCTCGCCGAAGATCCACACGACCAAGCCCCAGGCCACGCTGGCCAGGCCGGCTAGACGAGAGAGGTCGCCTCTGGCCGCGGCCAACAGCCACACGCCCAAGCCCACCTGGATCCACACGGCGGCGGCGGGGGCGGCGATCGGGTGGTAGCTCCAGATGGTGGCCATGCCGTTGTCGAGGTGCTGTACCCATCCGGGCGAGACGGCGGCTGCGGGCTCGATCACCTGAGGCGCCATCCCCAGTGGCATCGATGGCTGGCCCTGCAGGATGCCGTCAAAAATCCAGACGAGCCCAAAGGAAACCCTCAGTAGGCGCCGGCCCGCCGGCTCCCGATAGGGGGCAGGCCGCTCGGGGGGCACGGCGAAGTTAGCTTGGTGAGCCTGCCGTAGCTGCGCCCAACGCAGCACGTTCCAGGCTACGGCGACGACCAATGCGATCAGGAGCACGACCAGCGCCTGGTTGGACAGCGCAGCGTGGAAGGCGGCCACGATGGTCGGGTTGTTGGCGCTCAGTCCCGTACCCATGCCCGGCATGACGATCGTCTCCCTATCCCCGGTAAGCCCCTCTGGAGACACTCATTTGCATTGGCGAACACCGGGTGTTAGGTGGAGCTTACCGCGGGCCCGGTCAGGAGGTCATGTTCGACGTGGAAGAGGAGCAGCGGAACGCCCGCTCGGAGTCCTCCCGCCCATTTTCTCCTGATTACGGCCGTGTTGCTCGTGACGGGCGACTAAGGAGGCCGGCAGAGCCCGCCTTACGTCCCCGCCAACGAGCGCAGGAGCTCCAGGTGGGCGCGGGACCGTCCGGCAGCCCACCAGGCAGCCAGCTGGCGTCTGGCGTACATCCGGGTGGCGGGGAGCCAGAAGGCCTGGGCCAGCCCGGAGAACGATGGCGAGGGGAGCTTCTTCTCCAAGTAAGGCGTGACCTCGTCCCAGCGGCGGGCCACGGCCATCTTGGCCAGGGCGGGGAGCTGGCGCAGGACAGCCGGGCCGGTCGTCCCCACCAGGGTCGGGAGATGAGAGAGGGCTCCGGCTAAGCCGGAGCGGATTATCCC
>JBEKNX010000031.1:0-24412 GCA_049522375.1 Acidimicrobiales bacterium
TCGCGTTCGGGACCTTTGTAGGTGCGATTGAGGCGAGCGTGCGGGTGGACGGAGCGGATGATCGATCGGGCCAGCCCATTGCCCGACAGGCGATGTATGACGTCGTGGTAGTTGCTGTCGGCCACGAGGTACTCGGGGGGATTGTGGCGGAGCCGGTCCAAAGCGGCGAGCGATCGCCGGAGCTCTTCGATGCCGACTTCTCCCATCGTCCTTGCGGCCCGACGAGTCATCTGGCACTCGAGCGCTACGCGTACCTCGACGAGGTCGTCCAGGATCTTGAGGCTCTCGTCATTGCGGATGGCTGCGTCTAGAACGACCGGGTCGAGCAGGTCCCACTGCTCGGGCGAGGTCACGGTCGTCCCCTGCCCTTGCTTGACCCGGACGAGGCCCTTCTCCTCGAGCACCTTGAGGGTCTCCCTGATCACCGTGCGACTGACGCCGAAGGTCTGGCAGAGGACCGGCTCGGTCGGGAGAGCTGTGCCAGGCGCGAACCTCCCACTCACGACCTGATCGGCCAGGGCCGCGAGTACGGCGATGCCGAGGCGCGCCGGGCGTCGCGGCCACGGCACCGAAATCAGGGCATCGGGCGGTGTACTCATCCTGAATCTTACCTTGTCAGCGCCGTGCGACCAGAGCGCACGGGTGCGCGGACTTGATCTTATCCTTCCCAGGGCGGGGCTTGCACATACGACAGGCGTATGTCATCATATGACTGTCGTACGGTGACGTCGAGACGGGCGTGCCCACGATGCCTACCACAGCAGGGGGGACATGAAGATCACCGCTGTCGAGAGCTTCAGCGTTTTTGCCCCCGGCGCTCGGCCAAGCTTCGTCTGGCGCAAGGGCCTTCAAGGCAGTCCGCCCGACGGCCAGATCGCCGTGCTCCTCATCCGGACCGACGAAGGCGTCGACGGGGTGGCCGTGGCGCTACGAAGGGGGAGCGCCGTCGTGGTGGCGGACGCCTTGGACCGTTACCTCCGGCAGGAGCTCATCGGGGCGGACCCGCTCCAGCGGGAGTGGCTTTGGCACCGGATGTGGGAGCTCGACCGCACCGAGGAGATGACGATCTACCTGCTCGGCTTGGTGGACACCGCCCTGTGGGATCTCGCCGGTCGCCTCACCGGCATGCCGACATGGCGGTTGCTGGGAGGGTTCCGGACCGAGATCCCCGCCTACGCGTCGACGACGACGTTCGCCAGCACCGAGGAGTACCTGGAGGTCGCCGACCAGTGCATCGAGCTCGGCTACCCGGCCATAAAGCTGCACGCCTGGGGCGACGCCCGCCGCGACGCTGAGCTGTGCACGGCGCTGCGCCGGCACGCCGGTGACGATTACCCGCTGATGTACGACGGCTCGGCCGGCTTCGACCTCTCGGACGCCATCTACGTCGGCGACGCCCTCTCCGATGCCGGGTACCTCTGGTACGAGGAGCCGATGCGCGAGTTCAACGTGACCGCCTACAAATGGCTGGCCGAGCGGGTCCGGGTCCCCCTCAACATCGCCGAGACCTCGGACGGCGCCCACCTGAACACGGCCGACTTCGTGGCCAGCGGGTGTGCCACGTTCGTGCGGGTCAGCGCCGAGCTGCGAGGTGGTTTCACAGGAGCCATGCGGACCGCGCACCTCGCCGACGCCTACCGGCTCCGGGCCGAACCGCACGGTAACACCCTCACCTGCCGCCACCTGTGCATGGCTATCTCAAACTGCACCTACTACGAGTCCCTGGTCTGGGGCAACCCCATAAAACGGGAGTGGGGCATAGATGACCATGGGATGGTCCAAGCCCCCCAAGGGCCCGGCATCGGCCTGCCCCGGGGGCCGCACTACCCAGAGGTACTGGAGCCCATGATCGTTCCGGCCACCGATTGACCGACGTACCTTAGCCACAACGATTTCCGTTACAGGCCCAAAACCCGGGCACAATCAATGCAAAAGGGGACAAAAATGAAACAACCATTATCCGGAACCCTCCGATGCCCTCAGGCCCGGTCGCACCATTTCTTGAGTAATCTGGTGGCAAGCGGGCTGGCCCTGTCGGTGGGCACCGTCGCTGGCACCGGCGTGAGCAGTGCTGCACCCCGCCCCGAGGCAAGCCGAGCGCCGATCACAGTTTTGGTCGACAGTCTCCGCCTGCCCATGGTCAAGGCCTACGAAAAGGCCAACCCCGGCGTCAAGCTCAACGTCGAGCTTGGCGACGCCGGCGCTAACGGCGATGGGAGCATCGAGAGCAAGGTAGCGCTGGCCAACCGGGTCGGCCACGGCTGGCCGGACATCATCTTTTCCGCCGAGGCAAACGACGTCCAAAAGCTCGGCGTCGCGCCGTTCAATTTCCCGGCCGTGCTCAACCAGGGAGGGCTCCTGCCGAGCGGGTTGATCAAGAACTACGCTTCGGGCGCGCTGAGCCCGTGCTACATCGGCAAGCAGCTCGAGTGCCTGCGCAACGACCTCGCCTTCGACGTGCTGTGGGTCAACGTGCCGCTGATGAAACAGTGGGGCTATACCGTCCCCACCACCTGGCAGCAGTGGCAGGCGATCGGCCTGGACGTGGCCAAGAACCACCCCGGCTATGTCATCGGCTCGATCGGCGACTCCTTTGACGACTCCATCTACCTCCAGGCGGCCCAGTGCCCGATCAACGACGAGCTCAGCCAGTACACGCTGCTCGACAACCCGAACGACCCTCATTGCACGGGGATGGCCAACTTGCTCGACCCGTTGCTGAAGGACGGCGCGCTAACAACGACCTACGTCTTTGCCAGCACCTTCCCGAAGCAGTACACCGGCAAGGTGCTTATGATGGTCGGACCGGCGTGGTACTCAGGCGCCATATTTGACACTCCCACTGGCCTGAACAGCGTCAAGGGCACGATCGCCGCCTATCCCCCGCTGATGTGGGCCGGGCAGTCCAAGGCCTGGACGGGCGACGTGGGCGGTGGCCTTTGGATCATGTCGTCCCACACCTCGGACCCACAGGCCGTCGCCAAGGTGCTCGTCGGGCTGGCCACTTCGACACCGGTGCAGGACGTCTCGTCGGGCTACCCGGGGTATGTGCCGGCTGCGAAATCATGGATCGCCGAGCAAGACGCCAGCGGGTTTTGGGCTTCTCCCCTGGCGCCGGCCTTCGCCATAGCCGCCCCGGAGGTCTGGCCCGGTTGGGCAGAGACCCCTTGGGACGTGTACGGCATATGGGCCAGCACCGTCTTGCCCAACCTGACCGCGGGCCAGACCTTCTCGTCCCAGCTGCCTGTTTTCGGGGCCCAGATCTCGGACTACGCACAAAGTGACGGCTTCCAAGTCGTCACCAAGCCGTAGCTCTCCTGAAGTGAGCGTTACCACCAGCCTGCCCGTCCCGGTGCGAGCCCAAGGCCGCGCCGGGCGCGGGCGGGTTGGTGGTCGCCAGCGCGCCGGCTACGGCTTCGTGGCCCTGTACATAGTGCTGCTCCTGCTGTTCGGCGTCCTACCGACCGCCTACGCCCTCTACCTGGCCTTCACCAAAGCAGGCGGGCATTGGGCCGGGCTTTCCAATTTCTTCTCCACTGGTAGGGACTTCCGGTTCCTGCCCGCTATGGAGCACATCGGGATCTACTTGGTGATCTGGCTCGTCCTCTTAGTAGTCCTGGTGCTGTTCCTGGCGCTGATGCTTCACGGCGGGGTAAGACGGGCGACCCCCTTTTTCCGTTTCCTCTTCTACCTTCCCGGTGCGCTCGTCGGCTCGGCGAGCGTCCTGGTCTGGTGCTTCATGCTCGACCCCCCTGTCAGCCCTTGGCACTTCGCGCTCTCCTTGTTCCACTTCTCCAGCCTGGCCCAAACGATCTACACGCCGCACTTGCCTGCCATCTTCGCGGTGATCGCTTTTTGGACTGGAGCGGGGGGCTGGATCGTGGTGATGAACGGCGCCCTCAACAACATCTCCGACGAAGTGATCGACTCGGCCAAGATCGACGGCGCCAACGCCTGGCAGCTCGCCGTCCGTGTCAAGCTGCCTCTGATCAAGAGGTGGGTCGTCTTCATGTTGATCCTTGCCTTCGCGGCCGGGACGCAGCTGTTCGTCGAACCTCAGCTCGTCAATCTTGCCAGCCAGGGCATGGTGGGCAGCTCGTGGTCGCCCAACCAGCTGGCCTATTACTTCGCCACCCAGAGCGCCAACTTCAACTACGCCGCCGCGGTTTCGGTCGACCTCCTGATCGTCTGCTTGATGGCCGCCACCCTGCTCGTTTTCCGCTCCAAGATGTTCGAGATCGACTAGGGGCGCGTCAACCTTATGGCCCACGCAACTGCGCAGCCCGTGAAAAGGCAGCCGGCAGCTCGCGCTCCGTTGGCCGCCGCGGCCGGGCCCCGTCGCCGCCGCCTGCCGAGCCGCCGTACCGGGGCGGTTCTGGCATGGTGGATCGCGATGCTGGCCTTCACGGCCTTTTTCGTCGTCCCGGTTATCTGGGTACTTCTCGCGCCCACCAAGACGGACCACCAGCTGGTTTACGAGAACCCGATGGCGTTCGGCTCCTTACACACCTTCCTCCGGACATGGGACGTGATGTACGCCTTCCAGGCCCACGAGCTGCTGACGTGGTTGTGGAACTCCGCCCGGTACTCCGTTGGCGGGGTGCTCTTGGCCTTGGGCTGCGCGGTCCCGGCGGGCTACGGCCTGGCGCTGACGCAGTTCATCGGCCGGAGAGTGCTCCTCAGCATCACCCTGGTCGTGATGATCATGCCTTTTAGCGCCCTCGTGCTCCCGCTCTTCCTGGAGATGAACCTCTTCCATCTTTCGAACTCGGCTTGGTCGGTGGTCCTCCCGTTTGGTTTCTTCCCCTTCGGGGTCTACCTTTCCTACATTTTCTTCTCGTCAGCCATCCCCAAAGAGCTCATGGCCGCGGCCCGAGTCGACGGCTGCAGCGAGTGGGGGGTATTCAGGCACGTGGCGCTGCCCCTGGCCCGGCCCATAGTGGTGCTCGTCGGGTTCTTCGCCTTCGTAGCGGACTGGACCAATTTCTTCCTACCCTTCGTGATGTTCTATGACGACAAGCAGTACCCGCTCCCGGTCGGCCTGGATTACCTCCTTTCCGCTACGTCCGCGTTCAACCCGATGATGGGAGGCTCAAGCCCGGTCCTGCGGCCCGAGCTGGCGATGGCGACGCTGGTGGCGATCGCGCCGGTCTTCATCGTCTTCCTCTTCGCCCAGCGCGCCTTGGTCACCGGGATGCTGGCCGGCGCGACCAAGGAGTAGGAGCGGGGGCGGACCTGACGCTGGTTCCCGCTCGGGGACCTTAGACTACGGTCCGTGCCGCGGGCCGACCTCAGCAGGTTCCCTGGAGTAACCCGCTTCGTCCTTGGTTGCTCGCCCATCGGGGGGCTCTATGCCCCCGTCGAAGAAGCCGAGGCCGTCGCCACGCTGGCCGAAGCGTGGTCACAGGGGGTACGGGCGTTCGACACAGCGCCCCTGTACGGCGTGGGGCTTTCCGAAGAGCGGCTGGGCAAGTTCATCGCCACCCACCCCCGCCACGAGATCGTAGTGTCGACCAAAGTCGGCCGGCTGCTGGCAGACCCGCTGGACGGGGTGGGGGGTACGCCGGGTTACTTCGGGACCCCACCACGGGTCACGGTGGTCGACTACAGCCGCGACGGGGCCCGGCGTTCGATCGAGGAGAGCTGCGCTCGTCTCGGGGTCGACCGCGTGGATATTGCCTTGGTCCACGACCCCATCGAGGACCTGGAACAGGCGCTGGACGAGAGCTACCCGGCCCTCGAAGAGATGCGCGCCGAAGGAGTGGTGGGCGCCATCGGGGTCGGGACGCTAGATCTGGGGGCACTCGAACGTTTTTGCCTGGAGACCGACATCGACTGCATCATGGTGGCGGCTAGGTACTCGCTGCTGGACGGGTCCGCGGCAGAGCGCCTGTTCCCGATGTGCATGGAGCGTTCCATCGCGGTGCTGGCGGCCGGGATCTACAACAGCGGCGTGCTCGCCGACCCGCGCCCGGGGGCCACCTTCAACTACCAGCCTGTGCCGCCCGAGTTGCTGGAGCGGGTCCTTCTTATCCGCCAAGTCTGCCAACGCTACGGCGTCCCCCTGGCCCACGCCGCCGTACAGTACGTGCTCGGGCACCCAGCCGTGACGGCGGTGGTGATAGGAGCGCGCTCGCCGCGTGAGGTCCAGGAAAACGCCCTATACGTGAGGTCGCCCGCCCCCTCCGACCTGTTCGCGGAATTGGCCGCGGAAGGCCTTATACTGCTGGCGAGCGGATAGGCAGGGAGAGGGCCCGGGAACCATGACTGTTGCGGCTTTTGGGTCGGCACCGGTGTTCGCCCTGATCGGCGACCGCTACCACAACGTGGATTACATCCGGGTCAACTTCGACCGTCTCTTTGCCGAGCTGGGCCTTCGCTATGAGTACACGACCAATTACGAGTGGTTCGGGGATGAGCAGAACACGGCGAAGTTGCTCGAGGGCAGGAAGTTGTTCATCTTCGGCCGTGATGCGCTTGTCTTCCCTGACGGTTACGTCGGCCCCGGCTCCTCGGATGGGCTCGTCACGGGCCTGATGAACGCGCCGCCCCGCAGCGCGGCGGGCACATGGGTGACGGAGGGGTTGGCGGTGGCCGTTGACCGCTTCGTCCGGGCCGGCGGGTCCCTGTTCTCATGGCACAACAACCTCAGCGTCTCCAACTACTCAGTTACCTACCGGCGCGTCACCGGCGGTGCTTACGACGGTCACCCCCCTGAACGACCGTGGAAAGTGGAGGTCGTAAACGGCAACCATCCCATCACACAGAGCGTGGCGGACTTCATGGTCACGGATGAACAGCACTTTCCCATCTATGACCGACCTGAGGCTGACTTGTTGTTACGGGGGGCCAACATCGACGGCCTCACGTTCGACACGGACTCCGGAGCAGTCAAGGGAGCCACCGTGTCGGCGACAGCGTGGGCGCACGCCCACGGCGAGGGGCGGGTTGTCGTGAGCGAGGTCGGCCACAACCTTGACGCCCTGTGGAAGCCTGCCTACTGGCAGTTCCAGAAAAACGCCGTTCGTTGGCTCTTGGGGGAAATATAGGGTACGCCGATGTCACTTTTGCTCGTCGAGCTCGATGTGCGCCCGGGTGAGGAGCAGGACTTGGAGCGCGCCTTCCTCGATGTCTTCCGCCCTGCCATCTCGGCTCAACCGGGTTTTGAGGCCGTGGCCCTGCTGCGCCCGGCGGCGGGGCAACGTTGGCTGCTCGAAATACGCTTTATCGACGAAGCGAAGCGGTTGGCCTGGGTCACCACCGACATTCATCAAAAGGTCTGGCCGGAGATCGATCGGCTGTGCGAGCAGGTCAAAAGCGAGCTGTTCGAGGCAGTCACGTAGGCGGGAGGCTCTGACGGATACTCGCGCCATGGGAACGAGCCAGGACGCAACTGTGGCCGTGGTGGTGCGCCCGGCTGTCGAGGCCGATCTCGACGCGGTCGTCGATCAGACGTGGGCTGTTGCCGCCGAGGGACGTTGGATCGGCACCGAGGTGCCCTTTGACCGTGCCGGCCGGCGCGAGAAGCTCGTCGCATTGATGTCAGGTGAGCCCTCGGCCCTGTTGGTTGCCGACACTGCGCCCGCGGGCGGTCCCGGGATAGTCGGTCACATCTCCGTCTCGGTCGCGTCCTACGGCGTCGCCGACATCGGGATGCTCGTGAGCGATGGATGGAGGGGAAGGGGCATCGGGACAGCCCTTCTCCAAGCCGCCATCTCGTGGGCGACGGCCGCCGGGGCGCACAAGATGGCTCTGGAAGTATGGCCGGACAACACCGCCGCACTGCAGCTGTACCGCCGCGCAGGCTTCGTTGAGGAGGGGCGCAAACTCCGCCACTACAGGCGTCGCAACGGCGAGTTGTGGGACTCCCTGCTCATGGGCCTGCTCCTATGATGTCTCGCCTGCTCTGGGCTTGCCATCTGGTCCGAGGAATTGACCGGCTGAGGCAACCAAGGGCCCGTCATGAGCTGCCTCGTTCCCCGGGCCTGGCGCCCCTTAGGGTGCCAGCGACGCTTCGAGGGTTATTTCCGGCACGCTTGCCAGCGCCCTGCTCACCGGGCACCCCGCTTTGGCTGCCTGGGCCTGCTCGACGAAGGCGGCCTCGTCCAGGCCTGGTACCTGCCCTACGGTGACGAGGGCGATCTTGGCGATGGTAGGGGCACCGTCAACGGGCCTCAGGGTGACGGTGGCGTCGGTACGCACCGAGACGGGCGGGTGACCGGCCTTAGCCAGTGCGTTGGACAGGGCCATCGAGAAACACGCGGCATGAGCAGCGGCGATCAGCTGCTCCGGGTTGGATCCGGGGCCGTCCTCGAAGCGGGACTTGAACGTGTACCCGCCGCTGATGGTGTCACCGGCGGTAAACGTGCCCGCGCCCGTGGGCAGGTCGCCTTTCCATTCCGCACTTCCTTTGGCTGGCATGGTGCCTCCTCGCTCTTGTCCCGATGGGTGGTCACACCTTTCCAGGACCACTTTGGCCGAGCCGGCACTCTATTCAGCGCCCGCCCACGGTCGCAATACCCGAGAGTGGGGTATTCTCCGCCGTGTGGTCGTTCCCCGGACCGGGCCCGGAGCGACCAAGATCGTGCCCGGTCTGGCTGCCATCGTGCCCGGTCTGGC
The DNA here is from genome assembly GCA_049522375.1 of Acidimicrobiales bacterium. Taxonomy (GTDB): domain Bacteria; phylum Actinomycetota; class Acidimicrobiia; order Acidimicrobiales; family Palsa-688; genus Fen-671. The sequence continues at coordinate 8,620 of JBEKNX010000031.1, forward strand.
TGCCGGCATTACCCGATGAGGGGCGCAGCGATGCGGCTACGTCCTATTGACGTTGGTCCCGGCGGCTAAGTTCGTTTTTTATTGACCTGACGAGTAATAATGCAGCTATGTCCCTGATCGACGTCGTCACCCCGGTGCCTGCGTCGTCGAGGCAGGACCAAGCGACCTACCGCGCGCTGGCGGGAGAGAGCCGCCAGGCGCTCCTGGCTGCCCTGCACCAGGTCGGCGGCCCGCTCGACGCCGGTGAAGCGGCCGCTTCGGTCGGCCTACACCCCAACACGGCCCGTGTCCACCTCGAGGTGCTCTGCTCCGTCGGCCTGGTGGAGCGACGGACCGAGGACCGTTCCCGGCGGGGCCGCCCCCGCGTCCTGTACGAGGCGGCGGCGACCACCCGCAACCTGCTCGACCAGCACCGGGCCCGGGAGGCCGACGTCGGTTACCGGGAGTTGGCCCGCTTGCTGGCTCAACAGTTCTCCGAGCTGCCGGACGTGCCCAGCGAAGCATTGCGGGCAGGCCGTAGGTGGGCCGGGGTGCTGAGCAACGTGGCCTTGCCCAAGCGGCGGCTCTTCCCGGACGAGACCGTAGGTGTCGTCGTCGACCTGTTCCGCCAGCTCGGGTTCGACCCCGAGCCGGGTACCGGTGCCGACCGGGTCGTGCTGCACCGTTGCCCCTTCGAAGAGGTAGCCCGCGAAAGCCGCTCAGTTGTGTGCGGCATCCACCTCGGTATGCTCAAGGCCACCGTCGAGCGTCTGGACTCTCCCTTGGACGTCGCCGGCCTGGAGCCGTTCGTGGCCGACGAGCCGAGCGCCTGCATCGTGCACCTGGCAGTGCGGGGGTGAACGCGTCCCGGGAGGTGCCCGTCGTCCTGCGCCGGGACGTCCGCCGCCCTGAGGCGCTGGCCGTGGGTGCGCCAGTGCCCGCGTCGATGCCCACCGAAGGGCCGCTGGTGGACAGCTACGGACGCCTCCACGCCGACCTGCGGGTGTCGGTCACCGACCGCTGCAACTTGCGCTGCGTCTACTGCATGCCCGAGGAAGGCGTACCCTTCCGGCCCCGGACGGAGATCCTTTCGTTCGAAGAGATCACACGGGTGGCGCACGTGGCCCGCTCGTTGGGCGTGGGATCGCTCCGCCTCACCGGTGGGGAACCCCTGGTGCGCCGGGGCCTGGTCGAGCTGGTACGCCAGTTGGCCGCGGTCGGCTTCGAGGATATGGCGCTGACCACGAACGGGACCGGGCTCGCACCGGTGGCGTCCGAGCTCGCCCGGGCCGGGCTGCGCCGCGTCAACATCAGCTGCGACTCGCTACGGCCGCAGCGCTACGCCCAGATCCGCCGGCGGGGCGACCTCGCCCCCGTCCTGGCCGGCATGGACGCGGCCGAGGCCGCGGGGCTGACGCCTGTCAAGGTCAACGTCGTCTTGATCTCAGGTGTAAACGATGACGAGGTCCTCGACTTCGCCGCGTTCGCTCGCCAGCACGACCGTACGGTACGGTTCATCGAGTTCATGCCGCTCGACGCCGAAGGTGGTTGGCGTCGGGACAAGGTGGTGCCGAGCGAGGACGTCCTGGCCCGTATCGACGACCGCTGGCCGATCGAGGCCATCAGACCGCCCGACGGTAACCCGGCGCCCGCCGACCGCTACCGGTTCTGCGACGGTGCGGGAGAGGTCGGCGTGGTGGCCAGCGTGACCCGCCCCTTCTGTGGCACCTGCAACAGGCTGCGCCTCACCGCCGATGGGGCCATCCGCAACTGCCTTTTTTCCGACGACGAGGTCTCGGTCCGGTCAGTCCTGCGCAGTGGGGGGAGCGACGAAGACATCGCGCTGGCAGTACGGCGCGCCGTGTGGGGGAAGTTGCCCGGCCACGGCATCAACGACCCGGGCTTCCTGCGGCCTTCCCGGTCGATGTCGATGATCGGCGGGTGACGTCATGAGGGTAGTGGTGGTCGGTGCCACCGGCCATATAGGCAGTTACCTGGTCCCCAAGCTGGTGGCGGCGGGTCACGAGGTCGTCGCCATGAGCCGAGGCCAACGGGGCCCGTACGTGGAGCACCCGGCCTGGGACCGGGTCGAGCGGGTGGAGACCGACCGGGAAGCCGAGGACGCCGCCGGGACCTTCGGCCCGCGGGTGGCTGCCTTGCGTCCCGACGCCGTGGTGGACCTCCTGTGCTTCACCGTGCCCTCGGCCTGCCAACTGCTCGAGGCCCTGGCCCCGCTCGGTTCGTACCTCTTGCACTGCGGGACCATCTGGGTGCACGGCAGCGCGGTAGAGGTGCCGGTCACCGAGGACGTGGCCCGCCGGCCCTTCGGTGACTACGGGACGCAGAAAGCGGCCATCGAGGCGCTCCTGCTCGCTGAGGCTCGCCGGGGGACGTTGCGCTGTACCGTCCTGCACCCGGGCCATATCGTCGGTCCTGGCTGGCCGCCGGTCAATCCCGCCGGGAACTTCAACCTCGAGGTCTTCGACCGGTTGGCTAGGGGCGACGAGCTTGCCTTACCCAACCTCGGCCTGGAGACCGTCCATCATGTCCACGCCGACGACGTGGCGCAGGGGTTCGTCAAGGCCCTGGACGATCCCGTCGCCGCCTCGGGCGAGGCCTTCCACATCGTCTCGGGACGCGCCCTCACCCTGCGTGGCTACGCCCAGACCGTCGCTGCGTGGTTTGGGCAAACCGCCCGGCTGTCGTTCCAGCCCTGGGAGACATGGGCTGCCGCCTGGGGCCCGCAGGACGCCCAAGCGACGTGGGACCACATCTCCCACAGCCCGTCGATGAGCATCGACAAGGCCGCTGGCGCCCTCGGGTACCACCCCCGGTACAGCTCTTTGGAAGCGGTGTACGAGTCGCTGGCCTGGCTGGTCGAGCGCGGCCAAGTGGACGCCGCCGGCCATCAGCTGGCCGGGACTTCTACCAAGCCAGGTTCTTACCAGGCATAGTCCTCAGGTGAGGTCTTGTGCGGGGGGAAGATCTTGTCCAGATCCGCCAGGGTGCCCTCGTCGAGAGTGATGTCCAGCGCCCGTAGCGCGCTGTCCAGCTGCTCGGTGGTGCGAGGGCCGATGATGGGGCCGGTCAGGCCGGGGCGGCTCAATACCCACGCCAGGGCGACGACGCCGGGCTCGTGGCCGAGGTCCCGGCACAGCTTCTCGTAGGCCTCGACGCGGGCATGCTCGCGCCGCAGGGTCTCCTGGGCGCGTTCGTTGTCCTCGAACCGCCGGCCGGGCCCTCCCGGCTGGCTGAGGACGCCCCCGAGCAGGCCGCCCTGGAGCGGCGACCAGGCGATGACGCCGACGCCGTAATCGATGGCGGCCGGGAGCACGTCCATCTCGATCTCCCGCACGAAAAGGTTGTAAAGGGACTGCTCGGACACCAGGCCCATGAACCCACGGCGCGCCGCCGCTTCCTGCGCCTTGGCGATGTGCCAGCCGGCGAAGTTGGAGGACCCGAAGTAGAGGACCTTGCCCTGGTGACGGAGCACCTCCATGGCCTCCCAGATCTCCTCCCAAGGGGTGTCCCGGTCCACGTGGTGCATCTGGTAGAGGTCGATGTAGTCGGTCTGCAACCTGCGCAACGAAGCGTCCGCCGAGCGCCGGATGTTCAAGGCCGAGAGCTTGTCCTCGTTGGGCCACGTGGTGCCCATGTTGCCGTAGACCTTGGTGGCGAGCACCGTGCGTTCCCGCCGCCCCCCGCCCTGAGCGAACCACCGCCCGACGATCTCTTCGGTACGCCCGCCCGGTTGGTCCTGCGAGCTGCGCCCGTAGACATTGGCGGTGTCGAAGAAATTGAGGCCCTGTTCATGGGCCCGGTCCATGATGCCAAAAGCCTGTGGCTCCTCGGTCCTGGGCCCGAAGTTCATGGTCCCCAGGCACAACCGGCTGACGCGCAAACCACTTCTTCCAAGATGGACATAGTGCATGAGGCGCAACCTAGCGCATGCCGGGCCGCACCCCGCAGTCCGCGGCCCTTCGCCGGGTAACCTGGGGAACTCGTTATGCGGGGCCAAGGCTTCTTCAGTTGGCTGCGTTCCTTGCCGCGCCGCCAGCCTTCCCGGACGAGCCAGCCTTCCCGGACGAGCCAGGCCGTGGCGTTGGTCCGTGCCCAGATGCCGCGGCCAAGCAGCCCGGAGGGCGACCCGGACGCCCAGGAGCTGCTTTGCCGGGGGATGCGGCCCACCTCGGGGTACCGGCTACGGCCCCAGATCCTGGCCCGCACCCGCTTCTTCGATGACCAGGTGATGGGGGCGATCTCGGCCGGGGTGCACCAGGTCGTGATCTGCGGCGCCGGCTACGACGACCGCGCCCTGCGGTTCCGTACCACCGGGGTGCGGTTCTTCGAGCTTGACCACCCGGCGACGCAGACCGACAAGGCGAGGAGGCTCCGGGCCATCACGACGGGCACCGGGACCAACTCGGGTACCGCAGGCTTGACCCTGGCGGCCGCCGACTTCCGGACCGACGATGTGGCCGCGGTTCTGAGCGGCTGCGGGCACGACCCCCGCCGGCCGTCGCTGTTCATCTGCGAGGGCCTTCTCGTCTACCTCGACCAGCCCACCTGTGCCCGGTTGCTCACCGGTCTGCGGTCCCGCGCTGCGCCGGGCACCAGGCTGGCGGTCAGCCTGGCCGTGCACCGCAAAGGCGTCGCTTCTGAGCAGGTGACCGCCGCCGCCAACGCCAGGCGGGCCTCCGGGCGCGCCGAGCCGTGGCAGACGATCCTCCCGCTCGACGCCCACCTCGCCCTGCTCAGCCGATCGGGCTGGCGGGTGGAGCGGGCCATCGACGCTGTCTTGCTGGACGCCGAAGCCGCTCCTGGTCGTACGCAGCTCGTAACTGCGCTCAGCGGCCTTGACGACTGACCGGGAGGGGCGCCCTCCCCCGGTCGGGCACGGTTTTGTGCCCGGCAGTAGTAGACCGTCAGTGCCATGAGGTTCGTCTTCCGCCCCCCTGCTGATGTGGCCGCAGGCTTGCTCAGCTTGCCCTGGCACCTTCCCCTGGAAGAGTGGCAGGACGAGCGGCTGGTCGACATCCGCAATCGCGGCACGTCCCGCCACGTTGTGCGTTTTGTCGCCGAGATGGGGCAGTTGTACGCCCTCAAAGAGATCCACGAGGTACTGGCACGTCGGGAGTACAAGCTCCTACGACGGCTCAACGACCTGGGTACCCCGTCGGTCGAGCCGCTCGGGATCGTCGTGGACCGCGACTTCTACGATGGTGTCCAGCTAGACGCCGTCCTGTGCACCTGTTACCTCGAGTACTCGACCACCTACCGGGCGCTCTACTCAGATCCCTACCGGCTGCGGCCGACGGACCGGCTCCTCGACGCCCTGGTCGAACTGCTGGTGCGCCTGCACCTGGCCGGCTTCTTCTGGGGCGACTGCTCTCTGTCGAACACATTGTTCCGGCTGGACGCCGGCGCGTTGCAGGCCATATTCGTAGACGCCGAGACGAGCGAGCTGCACCCCTCTCTGACCAACGGCCAGCGTGAGTACGACGTCGAGCTGGCCTACGAACGCGTCGGGGGCGAGCTGCTCGACCTTGCTGCCGCTGGCCTCCTGCCCCCGGACGTGGAGCCGGTCGAGCTCGCCCTGGAGATCCCCAAACGTTATCACCAGCTTTGGGACACTCTCTCCGAAGACGTGGTCATCCGTCCCGAGGAGCAGCGTTACAAGATCTCCGAGCGGTTACGACGGCTCAATGACCTCGGCTTCGACGCCGATGAGGTGGAGCTGGTCAGCGCCCCGGACGGTTACCGGCTACGCATCCGGACCCGAGTTGCCGAGCCCGGCCGTCACCGGCTCAGGTTGCGCACCCTCACCGGCCTGGACGCGCAGGAAAACCAGGCCCGTCGCCTCCTCAACGACATTGCCAGCTTCCGGGGCCACCTCGAGAAAAAGAGCGGCAAGCGGGTCCCGACCATGGTGGCCGCCAGCCAGTGGCTGCACAACGTTTACGACAAGGTGATGGGCCTCATGCCGGCTGAGCTCGCCTCGCGCCTGGCGCCGGCAGAGGTCTTCCACGAGGTGCTCGAGCATCGGTGGTTCCTTTCCGAGCAGGCTGGGCGTGATATCGGTACCACCGCCGCCGCCCGCTCCTACTTTGAAAACGTGCTGCCCTCAGCGCCGGCACAGGTCTTCTCGCTGCCCCAAGGCGAAACGCTGCCCCGGTTCGGCGAAGACACGGGGGCCTGGAGCCTCGCCGATGAGATCCCGACGTCAGGCAGTCCCGCGGTGAGGGCGAAGAGCCCGAGCCAGGCGGGTGAGCCCTAGCGGCGGGGCGCCTGCGGCCCCGGGCCTACCCCTACGCTGTCCAGCGTGGACAAGCCCCCGTCCGGCCCGGCCGACGTGCCGCTGGTGCGTAAGGTTGGCATAAGGGCGGGCCACCGGGTCTTGTTATGGGACGCTCCCACGGGCTTTGCGATAGAGGATCTCCCCGATGGCGTCACCGTCACCACCGCGGCGGGCGCGGCCGATATCGTCCTGGCCTTTTTCGCCTGTGCCGGTGACCTGGCGGCCGAGATCGGCGCACTGGCCCGGACCATCATGCCCGACGGCTCCATATGGGTGGCCTGGCCCAGGCGGGCGGCCGGGCACACCAGCGATATAACGGACCATGTCGTCCGAGAGATCGTCCTCCCCCTAGGTCTGGTCGACGTGAAGGTGGCGGCCTTGGGCCACGACTGGTCGGGTCTCAAGTTTGTCTGGCGAAAGCAACGACGCCGGCCGGGGCCCCCCGCCACGGAGTGACCGGGCAAATCGCGCTCCGGGGCGCAGCCCTCAGCTGGGCCGGATGTGGGCTCGCTCGGTGGCATCGGCCGTGGCCACGTCCCGCAAGTAGGCGCGCCGGCTCATTAGGAGAAGGACGCCGGCGGCGAAAAGCGGCGCCAGCATGATGATGAACGTGTACTCCAGCCCCGTCCCGGTGGCGGCCATGGCTCGCTGGCTACCCGGGTTGACCCCCGACCCGAGGCCGGCTTGGGGGCCGCCGAGCAGGGACGATACGTAGCCGAAGATCAGGGGCGCGAACGCTTCGAGCAGGGCCTGCCCGAAGGTGCGCACCGCCTCGGCGCGGCCCCACAGGGCGGACGGCACCACGTCCAGCCTCGCCGCGTTGAGAGCCGGGTTGGGGCTGCTGAGCAGGCCGCCGGCCACCATGAACAACGGCCACGAGACCAACAGGCCCCCGCTGAGCAACCCGGGGAGGAATATGACGGCCGCCCCGATAAACGAGACGCCGGCGACGATGGGGCGCCCGTCGGCCGTACCTCCATGGACCAGCCAGTCCGCTACGCGCCCGCCGGCCAGCGTGCCGGCCACGGCCCCGACGCCTATCAGAAGGAACAGGAGGCTGGCCTCTCCCTGGCTGATCTGGAAGTGCCCCTCGGAGAAAAGCAGGGCGAAGGACCGGACACCGGCCAAGAAGAAGTACCCCAGCACGGACGCCGCTATGAGCACGAGGTTGCTCCGGATGCGCAGGACGTAGCGCACGGCGCCCCACGTCGATAGTTCGGCCGGGTCTCCCCGGCGCAAGAGGTCGTCATGAGGCTCGATGTCGGGGCGTTCCCTCGCCCCCCGCCGCACCTCCGAGTCTTCGACCACCGACATCGCGACTTCCCGGCCCGGGCCCGCCTCTCCGTTCCCCGTCCCCGGGGGGGCCTCGCCCCGGGTTATTTCGTCGGCCGCCTTTATCCGGTCGTCCCCAGGCCTCAACCAGCTTTGACCGCCGCGCCCCGGTTCAGGCAGGAGCCGGTACAACAAGATGGCGAGGACGACGCTGGGGACGGCCAACACGAGAAAAGGCGCCCGCCACCCCGCCGCCGCACCGAGGTCCGCAGACAGTATCAACCCCGCCCCAGCGCCCAGTAGCTCGCCGGTCAGCACCATCCCGTATATCCGGGAACGCTCCGTGGCCGGGAAGAGGTCCCCAGTGAGAGACGCAACCGCGGGCCCGGCAGCCGCGATCACGGTCCCCAATGCCAGGCGCGTAACGAGCAGGGCGCCGTAATCCGTGGTCAGGCCACTGGCGGCCATGCACACGGACCACAAAGAGATGGTGACGACGAGCAGCCGCACGCGATTTGTCCGGTCGACCAGGACCCCCATGGGCAGCGAGGAAGCCGCGGCCACCAGGGAGCTGGCCGTGATGAGCAGCCCTACCTCGGTATTGCCTATGTGAAAGGCTCTCTCCAGCTGGGGGGCCAGGGCTCCGACGGTACCGGTGTCGGCACTTTGCAGGCTCAGCACGCCGCCCAACAGGAGCACAACGCGCAGGCGCGCCTTACCGCCAACGGTGGCGTCCAATCGTCCCGTCAGTCCGGACAACAAGGCACTCACCCCCTCGGCCCGAGGCACCCAAGCTGCACCAGGCCAGTTTGGGCCCGGAGCACCGGGAAAACCCAAACTGGCCCAGGCCTCCTGGGCCCGTTGACGGTGCGGGCGGGAGCTGTCCCGGCGTCGGGGCCCTGAACGCTAGCGTGCCCGTGGTGACCAGCTATATTGCTCCCGGCATCTTGGAGATAGACACCCTGCTCGGAGGCTGGGAGAGGGTGACGGCGGGCTACTTGGTCGAAGGGCCTGCCCCTGTTCTCGTCGAAACCGGCAGTCAGAGCTCGGTGGCGGCCTTGCTGGACGCCCTGTCCAGGCATGGTCTGGGCCCGGAGGATCTCGCCGGGGTAGCTGTGACGCACATCCATCTCGACCACGCCGGCGGCGTGGGCGACGTCGCCCGGGCTTTCCCGAACGCCACTGTTTATGTACACCCGCGGGGAGCACGCCACCTGGCGGACCCGAGCCGCCTGGTCCTGTCGGCCGCCTCGGTGTACGGCAGTGCCCTCGACTCGTTGTACGGCCGGATGGCGCCGACGGCGCCCGAGCGGGTGAAGGCGCTGGAAGACGGCGAGAAGATCGAGATCGGTCATGGCCGCGCCTTGACCACCGTACATTCGCCCGGCCACGCCAAACACCACTTGGCCCTGCACGACAGCGCCACCGGCGTCCTGTTCGTCGGGGACGCGGTGGGGGTACGCCTCCCCGACGCCGGCCTGTTGCGCCCGGCCACTCCACCGGCCGATTTCGACTTGGCCCACGCGCTTGACAGTTTGCGCCGTTTTACCGATCGGCGCCCCTCGGCGTTGGCTCTGGCGCACTACGGCTTGTTGGGCGACCCGGTGGCGGTCCTTGAAGAAGCGACGGGGGCATTGCAGGAGTGGGCCGGCGTCGCCCGGACGGCGTGGAGAGCGGGGACCGACGTGGAGGAGGCGTTACGGCAACGTTTCGGTGGCGAACTGGAGGCGCTCCCACCTCAACAGCGCCGGCGGGTGGAAATGCTCAACGGCTTGCACAGCAACGCCGAGGGCCTCAAACTTTGGCTTTCCAGGGCCGACGGAAGTCGCGCCACGCCGGCCGGCCCCGGCCCGAGCTCCTGAAGCCCGGCCTGCCGAGGGCTCAGCCCAGCCGGGCCGCCGGCGAGCACCCGAAACGCGCCGCCACGAGCGCCTTGATCCCGCCGGGAAAACGCGCCTGAGCCGCCTTGTGCGCCGTCGCCAGCTTGAGCTGCGCGCCGACGTCGCCCGCGAAGGCCGCCGCGCACGCCTCCGGCTCGGCGTTGGCCAAGCCCAGGACCATTCCCGCGCAGCCGAGCTCTGCGGCGTAAGTGATCAGGGCCGACGCGCCCGAGTACACGGGCCGGTCCCAGGAAGCCAGGGTTTGGAGCAGCCGGTCGGGGTCGCCGCTCGAGTCTTTTTGGCCGACTACCGGCAGGTCGGCCAGAGCCTCGAGGGCGATGCCGGGGGCGGACACCTTCGGGAAGTGGTAGGCAAGCACTGGCATGTTGCCGGCGGCGGCCGCCACGGCCTCGTAATAGGGCCGTGGGTCGACCGCGCCCGGAGGCGAAAGGGCCAGGGCGGCGTCAGCGCCGCCATCTCTGGCCGCTGCCGTCAGGCGCGTCGCCTGGTAGGCCGAGGGCGCGCCCGTCCCGGCAATAACCGGTACGCCGGTGCCGGCGGGCACTGCCTCGCGGACCGCCGCCAGTAGCCGCGCTCTTTCCTCGGGGCTCAAAGTGGATGCCTCTCCGTTGGTCCCGGCCACGATCACCGCCCTCACGCCCAGCTCCACCAGCCGGGCAGCCAGGTCGGCGGTGGCGGGGGCGTCGAGCTCGAGGTCGTCGTCGAACAGCGTCACCAGAGCGACGCCCACCCCTTCGAACAAAGCTCCTTGTCGCACGGCCTTCACTGTAGGGCTTGGCAAAACCGGGCGGCCGGTCAATGGAAACAGGTGCGGATACGCTCCCGAACGGTGTAAGCGTCGTCCACCAGCAGGACGGTCCTCCACTTGTCGAAGGCGGTGCAGGGGTGCGAGAGCCCGAAGCCGATGCGGTCCCCGGGCAGGAGGGAGCCCTGGCTGGCGCCCTGGCCCAGCCGGAAGTAGCCGTGCTGGTCGTCGAGCCCCACGAGGGCACCGTCGGTGAAAGCTTCCACCTTCGGGCGTGGGCTCCGGGTGACGTGCAGCGGTACGGGGAGGCCGAGGTCGAACGAGGTGTCCCGCTTCCCGAGGCCGACGATGGCGAGGCCCTCTTCGGGGACGGAGAGGACCTCGGCCCACAGCTCGAGCGCAGGCACGAGGTGGTCGGTGCCGGCCGACGACGCCAGCGGCGACACGGCCTCGTAAAGGCCATGGTCGTGGGTCACATAGCAGCCGGAGCGAGCGATGAGGCGTACCGGGTGCTCTCCGTAGTCCGCCGCCGCGCCCAGGATGTCGGCCACCCTGTCGAAGTACTTGCTACCACCGGCCGAGACGAGGGCGGCTCCCTCAGTTGGGAAAGCGCCCCGCTCGGCCAGGGCCACGACCGTGCGACGGACGCCGTCCAAATAGCTGTCCACGGCGGCCAGGCTCTCGGGCGAGCGGTCGGTGGCGATACCTCCTTCGTACCCCTCGACCCCGAACGTCGTGCTCGCTACGCACCCCCGACCGGCCTCCCCGGAACCCCACTTCCACGAGCACGCCCAGACGCCCGGACATACCGGCGCGGCCGAGGTTGTTGTCCAGCAGCCCGACGCCGTACACCGAATCGACGAGGCAGAGGAGCTCGTGGTCCCCCCCGCGTACCGCGCCCACGGCCCATGCCGCGTCGGCCGTCCCCACGATCTCATTGGCCACCAGCACCCGCGCCGCCCCGGCCCCGAACGCCACGTTGGCCTGTGCCACGTTGGCCACCGTTATCGCCCAGGCCCCAGCCTCGAGCTGTCGGCGGAACAGCTCGGGCGCCATCGTCGTCTTGCCGTGAGGGGCGAGGTCGAAGCCACGCGCCCGGGCATATGCGGCCATGACCCGCAAGTTGTTGTCCAGAGCACTTTCTTTCAGGACCATTACCGGCAACAGGAGGTCGCCTGTCACCACGCTCGTACCTACGGCGACATCTCCCGGGGCCGGGCCGACCTCGGTCGTCCCCGCCACGGCTACAGCTCCGGGCCGGGCCAAGTCCGGGCCTGGCCGGGCGTGGGCCCGTCCAGCGGCCGGTAGTTGACCCCGATGGCGCCCAGCCGGGCCGTGTGGCGCCGGAGACGGGGCTCGAACTCGGCCCAGCTCCGCTCCCGGGGCGACCACACCGCCTCGGCCAGGGCGCATGCCCGTGGGAAGTACATGTACTCGGCGTGCTGAGGAGTGGGGACGTACTCGGTCCACAGCTGGCACTGGGCGCCGATGATGCGGCGCTCCAGTTCCTCGGGGAGGCCGAGCGGCATGGGCTCGAAGCTATAGGCGTGCTCCACGCTTATGGCGGGGCGTATGGCGAGCGGTTCGCGCTGATCGTCGGCATAAGCCCAGTCGAAATAGGTCCACGTCTCGGGGGCCATGATGATGTCGTGGCCCGCTGACGCCCCCTGGATGGCGGTCTGGCGGGCGTTTTGGTGCCGCCACACAGTGATCACCGACCCGGGCGGTGCCCCGGCATCGAGCACCTCGTCCCAGGCGACCAGGGTCTTACCCCGGGCGGAAACCACCTTTGACATTTGCGCCGTGAACCAGCCCTGCAGTTGGTGGGCCCCGGAAAGCCCGAGAGCCTGGCACCGTTGCCGGGCCCGTTCGCTGGCTCCCCATTCGGTCGTGGGGCATTCGTCGCCGCCGATATGGACGTAAGGGGCGGGAAAAATTTCCATTACTTCCTCGAGCACTTCCGTGCAGAACCGGACGGTTGGCTCCTCCAGGTTGAGCACGTGCTCGCTTATCCCCCATTCCGTGAAGACCTCCAGCCGGCGACCGGTGTTGCCGAGCTCGGGGTACGAGGCCACCGCCGCCTGCATGTGCCCGGGCATGTCTATTTCGGGCACGACGATGACGAAGCGCCGGGCCGCATAGGCCACTATTTCGTTCAGGTCGTCCTTGGTGTAGAAGCCGCCGTAGGGGACGCCGTCAAAGCGACCTTCGGTGTAGTGGCCCAGGGGCGACTGGCGCCGCCACGCACCCACCTCGGTCAGGCGCGGGTAACGGTCGATCTGGACTCGCCAACCTTGGTCGTCGGTGAGGTGGAGATGGAGCACGTTCAGCTTGTGCAGGCTGGCCAGGTCGACCAATTTGAGGATGAAGTCCTTGGGGAAAAAATGCCTGGACACGTCGAGGGCCATGCCCCTCCACCCAAAGCGGGGAGCGTCCTCGATCTCCACCCCCTCCAGGTCGACGCTCGTGGTGGCCCGGGCCGGGGCCGAGCGCAGCAGCGCCGGTGGCAGCAATTGGCGCAGCGTGCGGGTGCCGTAAAACAGCCCTGCGGCCGAGGGCGCCACAACGTCGACGCCGCTTCCACTGACGCGCAAGCGGTAACCCTCGGGCCCGCCGAGCGGCTCGCGCTGCACCCCGAGCCGGACCACGCCCTGAGGGCCGTCGGCGCCTGGCCCGGCCCGCTGCACCTGCCACCCGGTGGCGGCCTCCAGCTCGGTGGCGAGAAGAGCGGCCACCGCCTGGGCGGGACGGTCGGCGGCGATGACCATGCCATCGGCCAGGGTCGTGCCGGGGCCGACGTTGCGCATGTGGGTGGGGCGGGGGATCAATTCGTGCCTCCTCGAGGTGATGGGCGGAACTCGGTTTTCGGGCCATGATGGGCGGTCCTAGTACGTAGCCGACCGGCCGTTGGCCGTCGTCGAGGACGAAGGCCAGGCCCGGCTCCAGGTAGAGGTAAGGCCCGGCGTAGATGTCCGCCAGAAGCTGCGGGTCATCGAACTTACCGCTGGCGTCCTGGCCATCGTCCCCGGTACGTACGCAGATGTCGTACACGGCGGACTCGTCGCCGGCCTGGTAGGGGCGGATGGACAGGCTCACCGAGCGGCCCCTTCTCTGTTGGTCCCCGCGCCCCGGTCCAGGGCCCTCCGCCAGGCCCTGTCGATACCCAGACGGAGGCCCCCCTCGACAGTGGCTTCCCCGCCCATGGCGCTCACCCGCACGTCCGGGGCGGCGGAGAGGAGCCGGCGGAGCTCAGCCGCCACCGCCTCGGCGAAACCGGGCGCAGAGCCGATCCCGCCTCCCAGCACCACCAGGTCGGGGTCGGCCACCACGCTGACGGCGGCCACGGCTCTCGCCACCAGGCCCGCCTCCTCGGCTACAACGGCGGTGGCGGTCTGGTCACCGGCCGCCGCCGCCTCGAAGACTTGCCGGGCCGAGACCCGGCCGACCATCCCGTGCCGGCGCGCCGCCCTCACCACTCCCGCGGCCGAAGCCGCCGCCTCGAGAGTGCCTCGCCGACGGGCGTCGGAGGTATCGACCGGGCCCTCCCCGCCCAGAGGAAGGAAGCCGATCTCGCCGGCGGCGCCGTGGACGCCTTTGTGCAGGCGGCCCGCCAGGACCAGGCCCATACCTATGCCTGTACCCACGGAGATGAAAGCAAACGTGTCCACCTCCCGGCCGTGGCCGTGGTCCCGTTCGGCCAGCGCCGCCAGGTTGATGTCGTTCTCGAGGACCATGTTGGGCCCGAAGGCCCGGCGCAGGTCGGCCACTACACTGGCGTGCCCCCAACCGGGCAAGCCCCCCGCCAGGGTCAAGGCATCACGCCGGGGATCATAGACCCCCGGGCTCCCCACGACGACGTCAGTGATCGCGCCCTGCGGCACCCCCGCCTGGCCCGTCAGCTCGGCGGCCAGGCCGATCAGTTCGGACACGCGGCCGTGGCTCCTGGCCGCGTGAACGCTGCGGCGGCCCCGCGAGCGCACCGTCCCGCCGAGGTCGGCCAGGGCGCCCCGGACGAACTCCCGGCCCACGTCCACCGCCAGCACGAAGCCTGCCTCCGGGTTGACCTCGTAGAGCACCGCCGAAGGCCCCCGCACCCCCCGGCGCCGCCCGGCCAGGCGTACCAAGCCTTCCCGTTCCAAGTTCGCCAGGCCTAGCCCCACCGTGGGCTTGGACAGCCCGCAGACGCGCGTGAGGTCGGCCCGCGTTAGCGGCCCGTTCCGCCTCAGGGCGTTGACAAGGCTTTCTTCGTTCATGGCGCGCAGCAGTTGCGGCCGGCCGGCCACGACGCCACCGGCCGCGACGCCACCGGCCGCGACGCTACCGTCCGCGACTGGTCTGCCCGCCGCGTGTGCCCCCCCGGGCGGGCGGGCCGAACGACTGCTCGTCCCGCTGTAACGGTCGATCTCTGGGCCTGCTTTGCAGATAGGAAACTTCCCTGTCAAAATAGCGCGGCACGGCCTGCGATGTGATCGGGGGTGGGGGTGGAGGTAGTCCTGGGCATGGACTTCGGAGGCACCAAGATCGCCCTCGCCCTCTGTGACCTGGACGGACGCTGCCTGGCACGGCAAGTGCTGGCCACCAATCCTGGCTCCGGGGGCGATGCGGTCCTGGAGAGGGGGATCTCCGCCGGCCGGGCTCTCCTGGCCCTCAGCGCAGACCACGACCTCGTCGCTGTCGGCATCTCCACCATCGGGGTACCCCGGGAGGACCGTGTCGAACTGGCCCCGGCCATTCCCGGTTGGCAGCACGTTGGCCTGGCCCGTTCCGTCGCCGCCGCCTTTGATGTCCCGGTCCGAGTGGCGACCGACGTAAAGGCGGCGGCCACGGCGGAGGCCCGCTGGGGGTCCCTGGCCGGGTCAGATCCGGCTATCTACCTCAACCTCGGGACAGGCCTGGCGGTGGCGATCCTGGTGAACGGGCGCGTGCTGGATGGAGCCCACGGCGCATCGGGAGAGATCGGCTACAACCTGACGGCCCTCGGAGATGTCGGCGTAGCCATCGGTGCCCGCCCGATGCTCGAGGACACCGTGAGCGGGATGGGCCTCGCCGCCCGTGGCTCTCGGGCCCTGGGCCGGACGGTCACGGCCGGGCAGGTTTTCGACGCCGCTGCCACCGACCCTGAGCTCGACGCTATGGTCGACACGTTGATCGACGAGCTCAGCCCTCACCTGGTCAACCTCGTCATCGCCGTCGACCCCGCCCGGGTCGCCGTGGGCGGCGGGATGGCGAGATCCTGGGAGCGTCTCCGGGGACCGCTGGACCGGGCGCTCAACTCCGGTGTGCCCTTTCCCCCCGAACTGGTCCTGGCCGCTTACCCGTTCGATGCCCCGCTCGTCGGCGCCCTGGCGTTGGGGGCCGAGGCCGCCGGTGCCAGTTTGGCCGGGGCCCTGTTTTTCCCACAAGATAAACCCGAAGCAAGGAACCACCCCGGGTGATCGACCCCGGAGAGGGCTGCCGGTTCCGCTGGCGTTGCCCCCTGGCCACCGACGTGTGCGAGAAGGTGACGCCTCGGCTCCGGCCCGCCGCCCCGGCGCACGAGGCGGCCTGCCACGTCACCGTCCCCGGACCGGTCCCCGAAGTTTCCGGGGCCGCCCGATG
>JBEKNX010000032.1:0-19481 GCA_049522375.1 Acidimicrobiales bacterium
GGGTGGTACCGGGCATGTCGTGGACGATGGCCCGGTCGTCGCCGATGAGCCGGTTGAAAAGAGTCGACTTGCCCACGTTGGGCCGCCCCACGATGGCCACCGAGATCGGTTCTGCTCCACCGTCCCCGGAGAGGTAACCGTCCCCGCCCACATTTCCGTCCTCGTCGACGTAACCCTCCCCGTCGACATAACCCTCCCGGTCGACGTGGACGCCCTCGCCGGCGTCCTCGTCGGTTGCGCCGGCCCGGTCAGGCCCGCTTCGCACCGCGCCCGCTTTGTCACCAGGCGACGCCGGGGGCAACTGATCGACCACCGCGTCCAGCAGGTCACCCGTGCCTCGCCCGTGCAGGGCCGAGACAGGCCACGGCGCGGTAAAGCCGAGGGCCATGAACTCCCAAATGTCGGCCTGGCGCGCCTCGCTGTCGACCTTGTTGACGGCCAGCACCACCGGCCGCCCCGTGCGCACGAGCAGGCGTCCCACCTCGGTGTCCTCCGCCGTGGGGCCAACGGTCACATCGACCACGAAGATCACGACGTCGGCCTCCCGGACCGCCCGTTCGGCCTGAGCCGACACAAGCTTGTCGAGGGACAGGCCACCTATCTGCCACCCGCCCGTGTCGACCAGGGTGAACTCCCGTCCCGCCCACTCCGCGTCCAGCGCCTTGCGGTCACGCGTGACGCCCGGGCTCTCTTCGACGATCGTCTCCCGCCGCCCCACTATACGATTGACGAGCGTCGACTTGCCCACGTTGGGCCGCCCCACGACGGCCACGACTGGACGCCCCGACTTGATCTCGGCCTTGCCCTTTTCGCCCTTGCTCATCTGCCCACTCTCGTTCGGCCACTCTCGTTCGGCCACTCTCGTTCGGCCACTCTCGTTCGGCCACTCTCGTTCGGCCACTCTCCACTTGGCCCCCGGGCCGGCAGGGCCACCTCGCCGGTCCCTACCTGGCCGGTCCTATTTGGCCGGTCCTATTTGGCCGGTCCCTACCTGGCCGCTCCTATTTGGCCGGTCGCCTGCAACTCCCGCAGGCTTGGCCGCTTGGCCCGTCTCACCTGGCCGCCACCAGGTCGGGGACCGGCGCCAGTGCCCGGCGAAGGGATGCGCCGTCCGCCGGCACCACCTCTACCGGGCGGGGCAGGTCCTCCAGGGCCGTCCCGTCCAGGAAACGCCCGCCGGACAGGCAGCTGTCGGGAAGGAGGTACCGCCGTCCTTCGGGCAGGCGGGCGAGCACGGCTGACAGATCCGCTCCCGTCAACAGGCCGGCCACCTTGATGTTGCCGCCGAAAAACTCGTTGCGTACAGCCACGACCTCGATGTCACCGGGAAGGGCCGAGACGAGGGGGCGCAGGGCACGGGCACCGTACTCACCGGTCAGTACGGTTACGCCGGCACCGCGCCGGGGGATGAAGGCCACCGTTCCTGGAACGCGAGGCCCCCGGTAGCCCAGAGCCGGAGCCCCCTCGACGGAACGAAAGAAACCGCTCGGTCCCTTTGCTCCCTCAGCTTCCGGCCCGGCGCGGCCCGAAAAAGCAGCCTCGAACGCCCGCGCCATGCCCACGCCATTGTCGTGCTGGGCCACGGCGCCGTAGGTCTCCAGGGCCGGGAAGGGACGGTCGGCGAGGAGGTAGTACTCGTCGGCGGCGTAGACCAGGCGCCGGCCCACACAGGCCTGGAAAATCTCCTGCCACTCCTCGACCAGGTCCACCGCTGCCGCGGCTTCGGCGCCGGTGTGGGGGCGCATGCTGTCCTCGTGGTTGAACCGGCTCACGCCCAAGGGCACGCAGGCCACGCTGGCCAGTTCGGGGTACTCGTCGAGCACCCCGGCCATCGTGCTCTCCAGGATCTCCCCGTCGTTGACCCCCGGGCAGACAACGACCTGGCCGTGGACCTCCACGGCCCCGTCCAGGAGCGCCCTCAGCCAGCGCAGGCTGGTCGCACCCCGTCGGTTGCGCAACATGCGGGCGCGCACCTCGGGGTCGGTGGCATGGATGGACACGAACAGGGGTGAGAGGCCCTCGGTAAGGACACGTTCGAGGTCGGCTTCGGTGAAGCGGGTCAGCGTGGTGAAGTTCCCGTACAGGAACGACAGCCGGTAATCGTCGTCGCGCACGTACAGGCTCTTGCGCATGCCCTTGGGCAGCTGGTGGATGAAGCAGAACTCACAATGGTTGTCGCAAGTACGGACCTGGTCGAACAGGGCGGCATCCACTTCCATGCCCAACGGCTCGCCGCCCTCGCGCTCGACCTGGAGCAACAGCTCCAGGCCGCCGCGGCTCACCTCCAGGACCAGGGTCTCCTGGTCTGTCAGTAGGTGGTACTCGATGATGTCTCGGGGCAGTTGGCCGTCCAGGGCGACAAGTTCGTCACCGGGGAGGACGCCGGCCCGGTCTGCCGGCGACCCGGAGGCCACCGCGACCACTCTCGGCAGGGCCATGGCCTGTCCCAGGATAGACGGTCATAGCTCCGGTTAGCGCCGGGAGCGTCCCGTCCGGCGCCCGGGCCCGGCCCCGGAGCCCGTGCGTGGCGGTAGCTTGGACGTGCCGTGAGAGTCGAAAAGGTCTTGCTCGCCTCGCCGAGGGGCTTTTGCGCCGGAGTGGAGATGGCCATCAAGGCCCTGGCGTGGATGGTGCGGGTGTTCGAACCGCCGGTCTACTGCTACCACGAGATCGTCCACAACCAGGTCGTTGTCGACCGCTTCCGCCAGCTCGGCGTGGTCTTTGTGGACGATGTGAGCGAGGTCCCGCCGGGGCGGCCCCTCATGCTCTCGGCCCATGGTTCGGCTCCCGAGGTGGTCGAGGCGGCCCGGGCCAACGGTGGCGCCGTCGTCGATGCCGTCTGCCCCCTGGTCACCAAGGTCCACCACGAGGTGAAGCTGCGGGCTTCCAAAGGCTATTCGATCGTCTACGTCGGCCACGAGGGTCACGAGGAAGCTGTCGGTACGATAGCCGTGGCCCCCGAGGCCATTCATCGTGTCGAAAGCGTGGCCGAACTCATGGCACTGCCCGAGCCAGAGGGGCCGGTGGCGTTCCTGGCGCAGACTACCCTGGCCCTCGACGAGTGGCGGAGCATCCTGGAGGCGGCTCAGGCGCGCTGGCCCGAGCTGTGGGTCCCGGGGCGCAGTGACCTGTGCTTTGCCACCACCAACCGCCAGGTCGCGCTGCGGGCCATCGCCGCCCGCTGCGACACCATGGTCGTCATCGGCAGCGCCAATTCCTCCAACACCCTGGCCCTGGTGCGCACGGCCAAGTCCGCCGGCTGCGCCCGGGCGCTGCGCGTGAACACCGCCGCCGAGCTCCCCGACGACCTTTCCGGCGTAGTCGGCGTCATTGCCGGGGCCTCGGCACCCGAATCCCTGGTGGAGGAGGTCTTGCGCCGTCTCGCCCCGAGCGAGGGGACCGAAGAGGTCCGGGCCGTGCCCGAAGACGAGTACTTTCCCCTCCCCCGGGAGCTGCGCGAAGTGCTGCGGGGCGTCGCCGCCGTGATCGGAGCGGTCGCCTTCGCCCCTCCGCCGACGGCGAGAACGGCGGAGGCCGCGCAGGTTTCCGTGGACGGTCGCGACCTGTCGGCGGCCGAGGTGCTGGCCGCCTTGGGATGAGCCCCGCCACATAGGGGCCCGCCTGACGGGCACTGACCAGGTAAGGCCAAAGAAGTAACCAACAAAGGCCAAGCGGTAACCAACAAAGGCCAAGCGGTAACCAACAAAGGCCAAGCGGTAACCAACAAAGGAAGGTGGAGATGGGCATAGAGACAGCACCCTTCGGGCGCACGGGCCACCAGAGCACGCGGGTCCTGTTCGGAGCGGCCGTACTGTCGTCCGCGACTCAGGCGGAGGCAGACCGGGTATTCGACGTCCTCGTCGGCGCCGGGGTCAACCACATCGACGTCGCCGCCGGTTATGGGGACGCCGAACTGCGGATCCGGCCCTGGTTGGAGCGGGCGCCGGGACAGTTCTTCCTGGCCACCAAGACGGGTGAGCGCCGGGCCGGCAATGCCCGGGCAGAGCTCGAACGCTCCCTGGAGCGCCTCGGGGTCGACCACGTGGACCTGTGGCAGTTCCACAACCTGTCCGATCCCATCGACTGGGACACGGCTCTGAGCCCGGGGGGTGCCCTGGAGGCGGCCGTGGCTGCCCGCGACGAGGGGCTCGTCCGCTTCGTCGGGGTCACCGGGCACGGGCTGCAGGTGGCGGCGACGCACCGGCGCTCGCTGGAGCGCTTCGATTTCGACTCGGTGCTGCTCCCCTACAACTACATCACCATGCGCAACGAGTACTACGCCGCCAACTTCGAGGCTCTACTGGCAACCTGTACCGAGCGCAACGTGGCCGTGCAGACCATAAAGTCGTGCGCCGCCGCTCCCTGGCGCGACCGTCCTCATACCCGAACGCCCTGGTACGCGCCGCTGGAGGAACCCGGCGACATCGACCTGGCGGTCTGGTGGGCACTGGGCCGTCCCGGCGTCTTCGTCAACAGCATGGCCGACGCCGACCTGTTGCCCCTGTTCCTGGACGCGGCCGCACGGTTCACGCAACGCCCGACGGACGAGGAGATGCAGGCCCTGTTGGACCGTCGCCACATCGAGCCTCTCTTCGTTTAGGTCCGCCGCTGCCTTAGCCGGTCCAGCCCTTTCCTACTGGCTGCCCTTTCCTGCCCGCGGCCCGGTCTTGCCCGCGACCCGGTCTTTTTACCCGGTCCCGCCTCGGCCCGGTCCTGCCGGCGCCCCCCGCCTCTCAGCTGCCGGCCAGCTCCCGGGCCTGATCGAACACCGCTTGCAATTCCGAACGCAGCCGCTCGGTGAGCTCGGTCACCGAGCTGCGGGGCACCCGTCCGGACGGGGACTGGGGCGGCGGCCAGATGGGCCGGCCGATGACCACGCCCACCCGGACAGGCCGTACCCACTTGGCACCTGGTGGCATCGAACGGTCGCTTCCGCCTATGCCAACGGGCACGATGGGGACGTTCGCCCGCAGCGCCACGAAGGCGGGCCCGGCGAACAGGGGCTGGACCTCCGGTCCCGAACGGCGAGTGCCTTCGGGGAATAGAACGACCGGTTCGCCGCCGGCCAGGGCCCGTTCGCACATTTGGAGCGCTTCCCGGTCGGGTGTGCCCCGCCGGACGGGGAACCCTCCCAAAGACCCGAACAGCTTGGCCAACCACGCCTTGGAGAACACCTCTTCCTTGGCCATGAACCGCAGCCGGCGCGTGGTGACGTAGGCGGCCAGAAAGGTGTCGATGTAGGAACGGTGGACGGGGGCGAGTATGTAGGGCACCGTCTGGGGCAGGTTCTCCTTGCCTACCACGTTGGCCCGCCACATGAGCCAGCACGGCGGGTACAGCAGCGTCCATGCGAAGTGGTACCACGCCAGCTCGGCCCGGGTCGGCGGGTGCACGACCGCCGCGGCCAGCGGGGGAGCCGCCGACGTACCGGCCTGTGGCGCGGTCTCGCTGCTCACGCCGGGCCGATCACGCCGGGCCTGTCATGGCAGGCCGGCTTCGGCGGCGAGACGGAGCACGAGTTCGACCACCTCGTCCACGGTGCTCGTGGTCGTGTCCACCATGACGGCGTCAGAGGCCATGGCCAGGGGGGCGACCGGGCGGGTGGAGTCGATGTGGTCGCGCCGGGCTATGTCGGCGGCCACGTCGTCGTAGTGCATGTCGAGCAGCTCCTGGCTCCGCCGCTGAGCCCGTTCCTCGTCGCTTGCGGTCATGTAAACCTTTACTGGAGCTTCAGGGAAGACCACGGTGCCGATGTCGCGTCCCTCGACCACTCCCGAGCCGTGCGCCTCCGCCCACTCCCTCTGGCGACGGACGAGCTCTCTTCGCACTTCGGGGTTGGCGGCCACGACGCTCACGGCCCGGGTCACCTCAGGACTGCGCACCTCGATGGTGGCGTCCACCCCGTCGACGAGCACGCGGTCGGTGACCTCAAGGGCGAGGTCGATCGACAGCTTGGCCACGTCGGCCGCGTCTTCGGGATCCACGCCCCGCCGCATGGCGGTGAAGGCGACGGCGCGGTACATGGCCCCGGTGTCGAGGTAGGGCATGCCCAGCCGGGCGGCGACCGCCCGGGCCACGGTGGACTTCCCGCTGCCCGCGGGCCCGTCGATGGCGATCACTTTCTTGCCTACCGGCTTTAGCTGAGGCACTGGAGCATGTCCTCCTCGAAGCTCGGGTAGCTAGTGGCGGTGGCGTCCCAACCGTTGACCGTCACCGGGCCGCCAGCACCCAGAGCAGCGACAGCGGCGGCCATGGCTATGCGGTGGTCGCCGTACGAGTCGACCGTACCACCCGAGAGGGGGGCGCCCGCACGCCCGGTGACCACGATCCCGTCTTTGAGGGGCTCGACCCGCGCCCCGAGCGCGGCGAGCATCTCGACGGTGGTGGCGACCCGGTCGGTCTCCTTGACCCGCAGCTCGGCGGCATCGCTGAAGGTGGTAGTACCCTCGGCGAACGCCGCCGCCACGCACAGGACCGGGATCTCGTCGATGAGCGACGGGACCTCCGCCCCGCCCACGTCCGTGGCCACCAGCGGGCCGGCCTGCACATGGATGTCCGCGGTGTGGCGGACCGGGTCCTTGTTGACCAGCTCGACCCGGGCACCCATACGCACCAGCACGTCCAGGAAGCCTGCCCGCCCCCGCCCCACGTAAACATCTTCCAGCACCAGGTCGCTGCTGGGGACGGTGCAGGCGGCGACAGCCCAGAAGGCGGCTTGGGACGGGTCGGCAGGGACGTCGATGTCCCCCGCCTGGAGCGGGCCCGGCCACATGACCACGCTGGCACCCTGCCCGGTGCTGCGGACCTCGATGTTGGCGCCCGCGGCGGCCAGCATTTCTTCGGTGTGGGTCCGGGTGGGCACGGCTTCGTGGACGGTGGTGGGGCCGTCGGCGCCCAGACCGGCCAGGAGCAGCGCCGACTTTACCTGGGCGCTCGGCACCGGTAGCGGGTAGTCGATGCCCCGCAAGGCCCCGCCCCGCACCACCACGGGGGGCAGGCTCCCCTGGCGCCGGCCGTCGACGCGCGCTCCCATCAGCCGCAGGGGGACGGCCACCCGGTCCATGGGCCGGCGGGCGATGGAGGCGTCGCCTTGCAGGACAGTTAGGCCGTCGATGCTGGACACGAACCCGGCCAGCAACCGGATGCCGGTGCCCGAGTTGCCCACGTCGAGCACGGCTCCGGGCTCGTGCAGGCGAGCCTGCCCGCCGTCGATGTAGAGCTCACCTCCCGCCTTTCTGGCTCCCGCGCCCAGGGAGAGCACCGCCTCCAGGGTGTGACGCACGTCGTCGCCCCCCGAAAGCCCCCGGATGCGGGAGCGGCCCTCGGCCCGTGCCCCTATGAGCAGCGCCCGGTGGGAGATGGACTTGTCCCCCGGCGCCCGGAGCCTCCCCGTGACGGCCCTCCCGTGCGCCGGCTCGACCCGCAGTTGGCGGGGAACGGTCATGACGGGCCGCTCACGGCCGGCGCCTCGTGCTCGAGCCGGCGCATGTAGGTCCGGTAGCCGCGGCCCGCCAGGGCGGCATGGACGACTTCCTCGGCGCTGGCGTCGACGACCAGCACCATGACGCCCCGGTCGCCCTCGGCCGAATGGACGATCTCGAGGTCGAAGATGTTGACCCCCAAGCCACCCAGGAGGGTGCTGACTTCGGCGATCACGCCAGGGCGGTCGGGGACGGGGAGGCGCACTTCGGTGGCCCGTTCGAGCGACGGAGCCCCCGTCGGCAGGTTGATGCGGCCCTCCCGGGCCCGCTCGAGGAGCTGGAGCAAACCGTCGCGGTCCCCGGCAGCCACGATGGCCCGCACCTTGTCGAGGCTGCCCGTGAGCCGGTCCAGGGTCGACAGGATGGCCTCCCGGTTGGCGGCCACGACGTCGGGCCAGATGCCGGGGTGCCCGGCGGCGACCCTGGTCATGTCCCGGAAGCCGCCCGCGGCCAGGCGCAGGAGGGTGGCGTCCGAAGCCGACGCGTCCGCCGCCAGGTTCATGAGGGTAGCGGCGGTGAGGTGAGGGGTGTGAGAGACCAGGGCCACCAGCTCGTCGTGGCGGCGGGGCTCCACCGCCACCGGGTTGGCGCCCAGAAGGCGCACGATCGCCTGCACCTGCGAGTAGGCGTCCCCAGAGGTGTCCTCGCTCGGAGTTAGCACCCAGGTAGCCCCGAGGAACAGTTCAGGGTCGGCGCCATCGACGCCTTCCTGTTCCGAACCGGCCATCGGGTGGCCCCCGACGAACCGGGGGTGCCTCACGTTGCTGACGATGCCCTCTTTGGTGCTGGCCACATCGGTGACAACCCTCACGCCGGATCGCCCCGCCGAGGACCGTTCCGGCATGCCCGGTTCAGGAAACTGGCTGTCCTGTTCGGAAAGCACAGCCGTGGCGATGCCGGCCACGGGCCCGGCGGGCACGGCGATGAAGGTGGCGGCGGCACCTATGTCCATCCCCACCTCGTCGATGGCGCCCAGCTCCAAGGCTCGCTCTGCTCGGGCAGCGTCGCGGTCGGTGCCGGTGACCCACCAGCCATGCCGGCGCAGGGCCATCCCGATGGAACCGCCGATCAGCCCCGTCCCGATCAATGCAGCCCGGGGCCGGTCCCCCGCCGCCCCGCTCTCGGCCCGGCCCCGGCTGCTGTTCCGACCTGCGCTGTTGGTCGGGCCAGTACCGCTGGTCGGGCCCGGGGTGCTGGTCGGGCCCGGGGTGCTGGTCGGGCCCGGGGTGCTGGTCGGGCCCGGGGTGCTACTCGGGAAGGTCATCTCGTAAGCCGCGAGCGCCTTCCAGGTAGATGTGGTGCAGTTGCTCGGCCGAGGTCTCGATGTGCATCAGCACACGGATGCAACGGGGCTGCATCCCGTCGATCTCAAGCTCGCGGGCGCACAAGAGGGGGATGTCCCCGAAGCCGGCCTGGCGAGCGGCCGTAGCCGGGAACATCGAATGGATGTCGTCGGTCGCCGTGAACAGTATGGAAATGATGTCGTCATGGTTGAGCCCGTTGCTGTTCACCATGGCTCGCACCAGGGCGATGGTGCGCGTGGTCACCTGGTAGTAGTCGTCTTCGTCGACCGTCGTCGCGCCGCGCAGCGCCCGGACTCGGCGGGCCGGCGCCGGCGTGAACACAGGCTTGGCGACCTCGCCAGGCCTGGAAGATGCAAGTGGGGTGTCAGGCATGTACAGGCCACGATAGTGACCGCGGACGAGCTGCGACTGCGGGGCGGCGAGTACCGGGCGGAGCGCCGGGGCCTTCAGGCCCGGCCCCGGGGTGGTCGCGGCAAAGACGACGCCGCCCCGGGGCGGGCCGCCGTCGGACTGCTGGCCGCTTCCCACAGGCGCCGCATCTCGCTCCCGCTGAGGTGGCGCCACCCGCCCGGGGCCAGGCCCGGGTCGGCAACGGGGCCTATCCGCGTCCGCACGAGCCGGCGCACCGGGTGGCCGACCACCTCGCACATCCGCCTGACCTGACGGTTACGCCCTTCGTGAATGGTCACCCGGGCGGAGCTCGGGCCCAGCAGCGAGACCTTCGCCGGGGCCGTCATACCATCGTCCAGCTCCACGCCCCGACGCAACCGGCCGAGCGCCTGGCGCGACAGCTTGCCCTCGACCTCCACCACGTACTCCTTCAGTACGCCGAAGCTCGGGTGGGTCAGCTGGTAGGCGAGGTCGCCGTCGTTGGTGAGCACGATGAGCCCTTCCGACGAAACGTCCAGGCGCCCGACCGGGAAAACCCGAGGCTCGGGCGGGACCAGCGTGGTGACGAGGGGCCGGCCCTGGGGGTCGGCGGCGGTGCATATGACGCCGGCCGGCTTGTTGACCAGGTAGTAGGCCAAGCCCTGACGCCCGGGGACGGGGATGCGGTCGACGGCGATCACATCACGGGCGCCATCGGCTCGTTGGCCGAGCTGAGCGACCACGCCGTTCACGGTCACCCGCCCGTCCGCTATCAGTTGCTCACATGTCCGGCGGCTGCCCAGGCCCGCCTTAGCCAGGACCTTCTGGAGCCGTTCCGGTGGAACAGGGAGGCCCTGGGGCGCTACAGGAAGGTCGTCCTCTTCTTTCATACAGCCCGCTTCAGCAGTTCGGCCACGTCCCGGGCTTCACGTCCGGAGCCTAATAGGCGTCGACCACTTGGGCCGGTCAGCAAGAAACTCGCGCCCCGCCGCCCCTTAACGATATATCGCGATATAGTGCTATTAACTAGGCACGACCCAGCCAGAGAACGGAAAGGAACCGACGATGCATTCTCACGAACACTTTGACGACGGGCCCGAGTGGTACCGGAGCCGGCGCGGCCCGCGTGGCCGAGGCTGGGCCGGGCCCCCGTGGGCGGGCCCCGGGGAAGGGCCGGACGACCCTGAGGCCCAACACGGCCCGGGTGGCCCGACCGGCCCGGGCGGCGAACCGCCGGTGCACAACCGGATGTGGTTTTACGGCGGCCCCATGGGGCCCTGGGCCGGCGGTACCGGCTGGGGTGGCCGGGGCGGCGGCCGGGCCGGGGGCGGACGCCCGTGGGGCCGAGCCAGGCGCGGCGACGTCCGCAGCGCCATCCTGGCGCTGCTGGCCGAGCGGCCCATGCACGGCTACGAGATCATCGCCGAGCTGTCCGAGCGCACCGAGGGCCTGTGGCGGCCGAGCCCGGGGTCGATATACCCCACTCTCCAGCTGCTCGAGGACGAGGGGCTCATCACGGTGCAGTCCGACGACGCCGGAGGCAAGAAACGCTTCTCTCTGACCGAACAGGGCCAGCGCGCCGCGGCCGAGGTGGCCAAGGGAAAGGCCCCCTGGGAACAGGTGGCCGCCGGGGCCCCGGCCGGTGCCCGCGCCCTGCGCCACGCCGTAGGCAGGCTCATGCCCGTTGTCGGCCAGGTCGCCATGAGCGGAGGGCTCCGAGAGTACGAGCAAGCCGCCAGGATCCTCGACGAAGCCCGCCGGCGGCTTTACGCCGTGCTGGCCGGGGACCAAATTCGTGGCACCCCGGGCCCGGTGGCGGGCAGTGACGAGCCGGAGGGCACGGCAAGTTCGTAACCGGCAAGTTCGTAACCGGCGACCGCATAACCAGGCCGAGGCGAGTTCGGCGCCCGCCAAGCGGGCGCCGGTCAGCCGGAACGCAGGCCCTGCTCCAGAGCGTCCATGATCTCCGGCCCGGGGACGAAGTCCCCGAGCGGGGGCAGGTCCTCGATCTTGTCCAGCCCCAGGCGCTCCAGCAACAGCGGGCTGGTCCCGTAGAGCACCGCCTGTCCCGGTCCGGGGTCCCGCGCCACCTCGCAGACGTAGCCCCGGTGGCACAGCGTCCGCAGGACGGCATCGGCGTTGACACCCCGGATGGCGGCCACCTGGGCCCGGGAGATCGGTTGCTTGTAGGCCACGATCGCCAGTGTCTCGAGGGCGGCGGCCGAGAGCCGGGCCGTCTGGCCCTCGAGCACGAACCGCTCTATGTACGGCGCCAGGTCGGGATGGCTCTGGAACCGGTAGCCGCCCGCCACCTTGACCAGGACGAAGCCCCGCTGCTCTCGACGGTAGGACTGGTCCAGTTCGTAGCACAGGGCCTCGACCTGTGCGGGCGCCACTTCCAGCAGTTGCGCCAGCATGCCCGGCTCGACCGGCGCGTCGGCCACCATGAGGACGGCTTCGATAGCCCGCCGCTGCTCTCGGAAACGGTCGGCCAGGTGGTCCAAGTGGCCGAGATCCAGGTGGCCGAGATCCAAGTGGCCCAGATCCGGCTGGCCCAGATCCGGCTGGCCCAGATCCGGCTGGCCCAGATCCGGCTGGCCCAGATCCGGCTGGCCCAGATCCGGCTGACTGGGATCCTCGGGGGCGCCCGGGGGCGAGGGCAGATGGTCGTCCGGTGCCATCTAGCCCTCGTACTCGTCGACGGCCGACATCTCGGCCCCGGCCAGCACCGCCACCGGCGCTTCGCCCCACGCGGCAGGGGCAAAGGCGCCGGCCTCGTCCTCGGGCGGTAGGCCCAGCCAGTTGACCCGGAGCTCTCCCAGCCGCTCCGCCTGCTCCAGGTCGACGGCGCCCCGCTTGCACAGCTCTAACAGGGCCAAGAAGTACACGATCACCTCCAGGGGCTCGACCAGGCCCGCCGTGAGCCTCTTGAACGTGGTCCGCCCCTCCTGAGGCAACCGGGCCACGAGTTGCTCGAGCGTCTCGGCCACGCTGGCCCGGATGGGAGCCACATGGTCGGTATTGACCCTGGGAACGGGTTTGGGGACCAGCAGCCTGGCCATGGCATCGCGGAGCCGGCCCGACGTCACGCCCTCCAACAGGTCCGGTGCCAGGCCCAGGAAGCGCTCTTCCAGGCCCGCCCGCCGGGGCACCGACTGGTCGGCGGCGTCCATCAGGCGGCACAGAGCCAGTGACGCGTCCTTGAACGTCTTGCACTCGAGGAGGCGGGCCAGGAGCAGGTCCCGTTCCTCCCATAACGCCAGCTCCTCTTCGCCCTCCCCGGGAGCGTCGGGCAGGAGGCGGCGCGCTTTGAGCTCCAGTAGCACCGCCGCGGTGAGAAGGAACTCCGTGGCCACGGACAGGTCGAGACCTTGCATGCCTTCGATGGTGGCGAGGTACTCGTCGACGATCGAGGACAGCGAAAGCTCCCATATGTCCACCTGGTCCCTGGTCACCAGGTGCAGCAGCAGGTCCAACGGGCCTTCGAAGACCGCCGTGCTTACCTGGTAGCCCACCTCGCCCAGCCTACCGGCGGGCCCGGACGCCGGTGCGGGATACCTAATGCCGGGCCGGGCCGGCCCGACGCGGGTACCCTCCTTGTCGTGAGCGGTCAGCCCAACGCCGAGAAAACCCCCGGAGCCGAGAAAGCCAGGGCCGTCCTGTCCGGGATCCAGCCCACCGGGGCCGTGCACCTGGGCAACTACCTCGGGGCGCTGCGCTGGTGGGTGGACTTCCAGGACCGCTACAACGCCTATTACTGCGTGGTGGACCTGCACGCCCTGACGGTCCCCGGCGACCCGGCCGAGCTTTCCCACGCCACCCTCACCATGGCCACCCTGCTGCTGGCGGCCGGGCTGGACCCGGGGCGGTGCACGCTCTTCGTCCAGAGCCATGTCCATGAGCACGCCGAGCTGGCCTGGCTCCTCGAGTGCACCGCCAGCATGGGCGAGCTCTCCCGCATGACGCAGTTCAAGGACAAGTCGGGCAAGGGCGGCGAGGAGTCGGCCCGGCTCGGTCTGTACGCCTACCCGGTACTCATGGCGGCCGACATCCTGCTGTACCAGGCCGACCTCGTACCGGTCGGCGACGACCAGCGCCAGCACCTGGAGCTCACCCGGGACCTGGCTCAGCGCTGGAATGCCCGCTATGGCCGCACCTTCACGGTGCCTCAGGCCGCCATACCCCCGCCGGGCGGAGGCGCCCGCATCATGGACCTGCAGGATCCCGTCCACAAGATGTCCAAGTCGTCGGCTTCCGACGCCGGGCTCATCTCCTTGTTCGACGACCCCAAGGTCATCGAACGCAAAGTGAAGCGAGCCGTTACCGATCTCGACCCCCCCGGGCCCGGCGCG
Source organism: Acidimicrobiales bacterium (assembly GCA_049522375.1). Lineage (GTDB taxonomy): Bacteria > Actinomycetota > Acidimicrobiia > Acidimicrobiales > Palsa-688 > Fen-671. Next base: position 13,507 of record JBEKNX010000032.1, read on the forward strand.
GTGCGCTGGGACCCCGAAGCCAAACCCGGTGTCTCCAACCTGCTCGAGCTGCTGGCCGCGCTCCGGGGCGGCAAGCCCGAGGAGATCGCGGCCGGCTACGACAGCTACGGCAAGCTGAAGTCTGACGCCGCCGACGCCGTGCTGGCGCTGGTGGTGCCCCTCCAGGAGCGTTACCGGGCGCTGGCCGGGGACCCCGGGGCCATCCGGTCCGTCCTGGCCGCAGGGGCCGCCCGCGCCGGCGAGGTGGCGGCCCAGACGATGGCAGCGGCCCGATCGGCCATGGGCCTGCTGGCGCGCTAGCCATCTCGCGCCCGGCCCTGGACTTGAAGCCTTTGTCCCATCACGGGCCCCCTTGGTCCATCCAGGCTTCCACGGTCGTCGCCACCCCCGCCTCCAGGTCCAACAGAGCGCGCCGGTCCCCTCCGGCCACGCTGGTGCGGACCAAGCGCCCGTCGATGCGCAACACCTTTGGGGACGCCGGCAGCACCACTTCGAGCCGCGTCGCCTTCGGCGACCGCAGCCAGGCCGAAACGTGCCCCGGCTCCCAGCTCAACCGCTCCACGAGGACCTGGCCCCGACAGGCGATGCCCTCGATGCCCCCGGACTCCCATTGCGCCGGGCAGGCCGGGAGGAGTAGGACCGTACCCGTCGTGGCCGTACCCGTCGTGGACTGCACGAGCATCTCGGCGACAAGCGCCGGGAGACCACCGCAGATGTCGACGTTGAACAACCCGTTACCACCGCCGGCTGCGCCCATGACGTCGTGGGACGACACCAGCGACGGGCGCCAGTAGCCGGCTGCCAACATGGTGAGGGTCTCCAGCGCCACGTCCGCCATGCCCAGGTGGGCGGCCACGACACCGAGCCAGACGAGGCCGAAGGCCATCTCCCCGTGGCCGGGTTGTCTACGCCACGCCATCCGCAGCTCCACCGCCCTCCGGCAGGCCTGGACCATCGCCTGGTCCCGGGCCATGTCGGCGTCGACTTCGTACAGGAGCGGGTACAGGTGCGACGCGTGGCGGTGGGCCTGGTTGTTGCGCAGGGCGGGATATGCCCACTCCGCCAGGGCGCCGTCGGCGTCCACCGCGTACGCCGGCAACCGGGCCAAAAGTGCCTCCCAGCGCCCGGTCTGGCCGGCGTCGACATCGGCGGCGACATGGACGTCGCGGAGGCGGCTGAGCTCGATGAGGTTGCGAAAAAGGTCCCGGGCGACGGCGATATCCATGGTCGCATTGATGGTCGCCTGGGAGCCTGAGTTCCCCGGGTTGTTCTCAGGGGACACCGAGGGCACGAACATCAGAGATCCGCCGGCGTCCTCGAACAGGAAATCCTCATAGAAGTCGGCCACTTCTCGCATAAACGGCAGGGCGCGCCGCACGAGGAAGTCTTCGTCCCCGGTGTAAAGCCAATAATCGTAAAAGAGGCGGGCCGCCCACCCCGCCCCGGCGGTCCAGAACTCGTGGCACCACGTCTCGTTGAAGTGGTTCTGCAGCCCGTGGGTGCTGAACCGCGACGGTGCGTACACACCGCGACAGCCGAACAGCAACCGGCTGTTTTCTCGGAAATCCGCCATCATCGACTCGAGGTACGAGAAATAACCGAGCAAAAGCTCGGGCGTGTTCGTGCTCAACAGAGCCGCCAAAGCCGTTTGGACGTTGCCGTTGTGCGTGTAGTCCCCCGACCACGGTGGCAAGTAGGTGCCGGCCCAGACGCCCTGCAGGTTGGGCGGCAGGGCGCCGCAGCTCGAGATTATGGCATACCGGCCGGCGTCGAAGACCTTCTCCACCAGGGCGGCCGGGACAACGCCGGTGGCCGCCTTCTCGAGCAGATCTTCGCTCGGCGCCCCGGCCATGCCCCGGCCGCCGAGGTCGAGGCGGGCGCGACCGAACAGGCCGCCGTGAACGGCTGCGTGCCGGGCGAGCAAACCGCCGTAGTCCGCGCCCAGGCCGTTCAACCGCGCCGTCAGGGCGGGGGAAATCGCTCCCGTGCCCTCGCCCGGCCTCTCGCACACCAGCACCTCCAGGCCGATAAGGGCCACCACCTCGTCTGCACCCGTGACGGTGAACCCCTCCGGCCCTCCGGCCACTTCCCCACCGTGGGCCACGACTCTCAGGGACGCCTGGTACCCCGCCACGGCGCGCTCATGGGGACGCCTGAAGATGGCCCGGAAACCCACCAGGCCGTCCGCGTACTGCCGCTGGACCTCGGCCAGGCCGGCCAGGAACGAACCACCGGCATCGTCGGGCCCCGAGGAGCCGGGGGAAGCCGAGGCGGGGCCGGCCGCCTGCGGCCCGGGCGGGGCACAAATCCGGATGCCGACGTTGACAGCGCCCGGGCCCGGGCCCACCACTTTCAAGACGGCCACCTCGTCGGCCCGCGAAACGAACAGCCGGCGCCACCACGGTCCTCGCTCGTCCTGCCAAGCGGCGCTCGCTTCCCCCGTCTCGAAGTCGGTCCCCCGCCAGTAGCCGGTCAGGGCGCCGTGAACAGGCCCGGTCACCCTCAGGTCGAAGGCGGGCACGAAGGGGTCCGTCCACCGGAACCCGCCATAGCCATGCTCCTCGGCGAGCCTCAGGGCGAAGTCCGCCGCCTCCTGGTACCCACCGGCCAGCATGACCGCTCGCAGCCGCTCCAGGTGGGGCGTCATATCGATCGGCGGCAGGGCCGGCGTCACGGGCAGGAACAAGCGCTCGTGGCTAAAGGTGATGACCTCGTCGGCGGGGTCGCCGCGTACCAGCGCCCCGATGGTGCCGTTCCCGCTGATAAGAGACTCTTCCCAGTTGATGGCCCGGGTGGCGGTGACAAACCCCCGCGCCGGGGAGTTGCGCCCGGAAACGTCTTCGTCCATGCGCGTAGTGGTCCCCTTCTAGTTTTTTTCTCGGGGCCGGCCGTAAGCCGGCCGCCACTGGACCGGTAAGCCGACCGTCAGTGGACGGTCAACGGATGGCGAGGCCACCCAACCCTGCCACGAACTGGCGCCGCAGCCCGATGTAGAGGAGCACGAGGGGCAGAACGGACAGGAGCACCGCGCCCATGACCACGGGCACATCGATGCCGTACTCCGACGTGGAGGCCACCCGGAACAGACCCACCGGCAACACAGTGTTGGAGTTGCTCTGGGTGAGGATGAGCGGGATCAGGAAGTTGTTCCAGGCGCCGAGCCCGGCGAAGATGCTCACTACACCGAGCACCGGCCGTGCTAACGGCCAGACCAGGCGGGTGAAGGTGGTCCACTCGCCCGCGCCGTCCACGGACATGGCGTCGAACAGCTCGCGGGGAATGGCGCGGAGGTAGTTGACCATCAGCAGGACAGCCACCGCGATCAGCGAGGCGCTGGCGGCCAGGACCACCGCCAGCAGCGTGTCGTAGATGTGCAGCTTCACGCAGAAGATGAAGATCGGGATGATGATGGCCTGGATGGGCACCGCCAGCCCGAACAGGATGAGGCGGAAAGAGACGGCCGCAAATCGTGAGCCACGCCGCACGATACGGTAGGCGGCGCCGAGGGAGAACAGCACCACCACGATGATCGTGGCCACGGTGACCACGGTGCTATTGCGGAAGTCGGTGCCGAGCCCCGTGGCCGAAAAGACGGTCCCGTACGACGAGAGGCTCAGGCCCCCCACGGGGAGCCAGGGATTGCCGCTCAGGTACTCGCCTTGGGTGCGGAAGCTGGCCAGGACCATGTAGTAGATGGGGAACAGGACGATCACCAGCCAGACGGTCGCGAGCACGAAGGCGACCGTGCGCGCCACGGGGTTGGCCCCGACGGCACCCACCCGGCGCCGTCGGGGGCGGCGTGCTCGCACGGTACGGGCGGCAGCCGCACTCGAAGCAGCGGTGGTACCCAGCGTTGTGGAGGCGACCCCGGTTGAGCTCACCAGATCCCCTCCCGACCGCTGTCCATCTTGCCGAAACCGGTGATCCGGATGAGCGCGAGCGCCACGGCGATACCGATGACGGCGAGGACCACCGCCAGCACACTGGCGTAGCCGAACTCGGTCTGTAAGAAGCCCGTGTCGTACATGTCGAGCGACAGCACGCGCGTGGTGTCGCCGGGGCCGCCCTGGGTGAGGATGAAAATGATGTCGAAATAGGTCAGCGACCCTACGACGATGAGCGTGGACGAGGTAACGATCGTGTAGCGCAGTTGCGGAAGGGTCACGTAGCGGAAGGTTTGGCTGAGGCTGGCGCCGTCCACGAGCGCGGCGTCGTAGATCGCGGCCGGGATGGCCCGCCTGCCGGCCTGGTAGATGAGGGCGTGAAAGGGGACGAACTGCCAGGCGATGATCGCCACCACCACGTAGAGGGCGAGGCTGGGGCTGCCCAGCCAGTTCCTGTCCAAGAAGCCGAGGTTTAGGTGGGTGGAGAACCAGGCCAGCCCACCGAACGCCGGGGTGAGCACGCCCGACCACATGAGGGCGATGCCAGCTGTCGAGAGCAGCAGCGGCACCAGGTAGATGGCGGCGTAGACCTGGCGGTAGCGCTGCGTCCCGGCAATGAAAAGGCCGAGCGCCATGGCCAGCGGCGTCTCCACCAACCAGCTAAGGCCAGCGAGCTCCAAAGTAACGAAGAGGGCGTGGTGCGCCCCCGAGTCGGAGAAGAAGCGCGACCAGTTGGCGAACCCCACCCATTGCAGCTTTCCTACAACGTCCCAGCTCGTGAACGAGAGAAACAGGGCGAAAACAACCGGGACCAAGATGAAGGCCCCGTAGAGCACCATGGTCGGTGACAGCCCGGCGATGTCGGCGAGGAGGAGCTTGCGGCGCCGTGCCGCTCTGGGGCTGCGAAGGGGTCTTGCTGCTTGCTCCCTGCTCAGTACGGTGCTGACGATGGCCATGTCAACCTCGTGTTCTCTAGGTAGGGTCAACCTCGTGTCTCTAGGTAAAGGTCCCGTCCCAGGGGGGAACGGGACGGGACCTCTCCTATCTATGACCGGACGGACGCCCGGTCCTGGCCGTGGATCCTAAGATCCCCGGGCCCTGGTCCTATGAACCAGTCTGGTAGGCGTTCATGATCTTGGCGAACTGGGCGGGCGTCTCGGTGAGGTCGAAGACCTTGCCCAAATTGGTCACCATCGGCGTCGCCTTCACGGGCCCGAGGGCCTGGTCCCAGGAGTACTGGAAGTAAGGGGCCTTGGCTACATCGTTGTACACCGGCACGAGGTAGCGCTTGAGGGGCGACGAATTGAGCAGGCCGGCGGAGCCGGCGATCAACGGAACGAGCCCGTTCTTGACCTCGGCCGCGGCGTAGGCATGGCTACTGAACGCCCAAGCTGCGAACTGCTCGGCGACGTAGGTCTGCGCCGGCGACAGGTGGCTGGCCAAGGCCGCATAGTTGGTGGTGTTGCCCTCGAGGTCGGTGGGGTTGCCCTTGCCGCCCGGCACGCTGGGGAACTCACCGAGCCCCAGTTGCCCGGAGTTGACGAAGCTGGGGTTGTCCGAGAGCAGAATCCCGAGGTCCCAGTCCCCCATCAGCTCCATCGCCGCCACTCCCTGGTAAACGAGGGCGTCGATGAAGCCGTTGCCCCAACTGATCGAGTCGTAGCCGGTCTCGAACGCCTTGTCCTTGACCAGTGTCTGGATGTCGGTGAGGGCGGAGATGATGGCCGGGTTGGACCAGGCGCCCTTCTGATTGGCCTGGATGTTGAGGAAGACCTTGGGCCCACCGGCACGGTCGGCGAAGTACTCGAGGTACATCAGGCCTTCCCAGTTGTCCAAGTTGCCGAGACCGATGAGGGTGGTGTTGTGCGAGGCGAGCGTCTTCACGTCGCTGAGCAGCTGCGGCAGCGTCTGGGGGAAGCCGAGATGGTACTTGGCCAGCACGGTCTTGTTGTAGAAGAAGAGCACAGGCTGCGTCCCGAGGATGGGGATGCCATAGAGCTTCCCGTTGAAGGTGACGGGGCCGAGTGAGGAGGGCAAGAAGTCCTTCGTCCACGTCGGCTTGCCGGCGTCGGTCATTCCCGCGTCCCCGAT
>JBEKNX010000033.1:0-19394 GCA_049522375.1 Acidimicrobiales bacterium
CTGGCCGGTGGGCACCGCCCGGGCGGCCACGGCGAAACGTTGGTCGAGGACGCGCAGCGTGGTGGACGAAGCGTTCGCCTCGGGGAAGACGACGGTGAAGGTCCCTTCTACGTTCTCGCCGAACCGTTGGGTGAGGATGGTGTTCGCCTCCTGGGACCCCGTCCCCGGCACGGCCAGGGAGGTCGAGAGAAGGCCGGGCAGGCGCGCCGTCGAGAACAGCCCGACGGCCACCACGGCGGCCCAGCACACCAGGACGGCGACGCGCCGGCGGACTACTGCCCGGGTCCAGCGCTCGAGCATGGGTGCAGTGTAAACGTTGACCGGCGCGGCGGGCGCCGGCCGCGCTCACGACCGGGCTTGGTCCAACTGGCCCATCACCGGCGTGGTGCCGACATGGTGCCCCGTCACCGGGGTGGTGCCGAGACCGGTCCCCACCAGGTTGGCCCATCCGGCCGGCCAGTGGCCCACGACAACGAGCAGAGCGAGGGAGGTCAACCCGACCGTTGTCGAGATGGCGGATACGGCGGCGTAGCGGACCAGGCTTATCAGCCGGGCCCGCCAGGCGTGGCCGAGGAGACGAAGTGGCATACCGGCCAGCCTCGCGGCGCTCCCTCAAGGCAGGCTCAGCCCCTCCTGAGAACCCGCCAGGAGTTCGACCAGCTGCACCGGCGCCTGGACGCCATTGAACGGCGCCTCGGCCTCGCCTGACGGCTGCACACGGCGTCGTTGGGTTGCGGGCGCGTGCTTTTTATGTCCGGCGGGCGCGCCACGCTCCCAGACCCCGGATGGCGCCGACCGGCGCCAGGGCGCCTCGTTCGGTGGCCGCCTGAGCCGGGCCGACGAGAGTGGCCTGGAGGCGCCGGGCGGCGTCGAGGTGATCACCGGTCCAGATCATCCGCACCGCCGCCGCGCCGGCACGTCCGCTCTTTCCCAGCAGGTCATGGCGGACGGCATCGACCAGGCGTTGGTCAGCACTCTGGTCGCGGGGCAGATGGGCGGGCACGGGGGCCCTGCCGGTGAGGCTGGCGGCCAGGTCCCGGTACCAACCCACCACGGTCGTCGTCGTCACCAGCAGCTCGCGCCCGGCCTGGGGCCCCTCCCCGCCCCCACCATCTTCCTCCCGCCACAGGTCGAGCACCGCGTCGCCCGCCAGGCGCAGGCCCACAACCCCCGTGACCAGCGCGGTTATCTCGGCCAGGGGTACTGGCTTGGCGCCGCGCTCGGCGAGGTAACTGCGGAAAGCGTCGTCGAGGCGGCGGGCGGCGGCGGCTGAGCGGGCGGCCTCAGTGGTCGGAGGCTGCCGGGCGGCAATGGCCCCGTCGGGACCGCCTAGGCCGTACGCCACGGCGCTGGCCAAATAGCCGGCGCTGTCGCCGTACGCCTCCGTCAAGGCCACGCCCAGCGCCCCCGCCGCTCCCCGGGGCCAGAACAGGGCACCGACCAGCAGGCTGACGGCGCAGCCTAGGGCGATGTCTTCGACCCGCAGCAGGCCGACCCGCCAACCCGCGGGCTGGACGATGTTGAACAGGATCACCAGTACCAGCGTGAACCCGGCCTGGCCGGCGGCGAACGAAATGACCGCCGGTGCGCTACCGGCCAGGAAGATGGCGATCGGGAGGAGCAGCCACAACAAGGTGGCGTTGGTGCCGATCACCGCCAGGATCCCGGCACCGACCACGAAACCGGCGACGGTGCCGAGAAGGCCCCGCAAGACGTTCTGGCCCGTATTGAGGGCGTTGGAGCGCAGCACCGACAGCGTGCCGAGCACGACCCAGAAGGAGTGCTGCACTCCGGTCAACCGGGCCACCAGCACGGCCAGGCCCAGACCGGCAGCGCCCCGCAGACTGTTGTGCAGCCACACCGAGTGGCTCTCGAGGTGCGAGCTGGCGCGCTGGCGGGCGGCCAGGAGGGGGTTGGGAAGGCCGGGCGGCTGGCGCCCCAGCAGACGGGCCAGCCAGCTCCTTTGGTCGGCGGCCGCCGCCAGGGCGATGTTGGCCGCCACCTGGTTGACGGCAAAGGTCAGCTCCTGCGCCCGGAAGCTGGGGTCGAGGGAGCTCACGATCTCCCTGACTTCCTCCTCCTCGGCGGCGGTCGGTCCGGCGCCCCCCGCCACCCGAGCGACCGGGAGCTCGACGGTAGCGCCCTGCTCGACCTGGGCCCACGCCCGGCGCAGCTCGGCCAGGGCCTCCTGTAGCTCGGTGGGGCGCCCGTTTGAGGCCCTCAGAAGCTCGACGCCCCGCTCGAGCACGGTGGCCGCTCGCAGCTTCACCTGGCACACGGCGACGTTGGCCGGGGCCCCGGCGCGGTGAGCGGAATGGGTGACGATGCCGTCCAGCCAGAACAGCTCGTCCACAAGCCGGACGACGGCGCGTGAGCCGGTGCTCAAGCCCGTGGGCCGGTAGGCAGTGGCGAAGAAGGTGCGGCGCAGGGCCTTGACTGCAGCGTGCGCCTTGCCCACCGCTTCGTTGTGTTCAGCCTCGGTGACCCCGGGCGACCCGCCAAGGGCATAGGCGACGTCCAGGCGCAACCGGTTGGCCAGTGCCGTGCACGCCGACATGACCGGGCCCCGGAGAGGGTCGCGCGACGGGGCCGGCCACATGACGGCTACCGCGATCATCGCCGCCCCCGAAGCCATTCCCCAACCGGCGAGCCGGTCCGGGACCGAGGAGGCGGGCGCGGCCAGCGAGACCGGCAAGATGAACGCCAGCAGCAGCGAGGTCCCGGCCGCCGCCAGAACCGAGCTGACGACACCGGCGAACAGGACGGCGAAGCCGATCAACGCCATGGCCAGCGCGGCCAGCCAAGAGGTGCGGGAAGCCAGGGTGCCGAGGCACACGAAACTGCCGCCGACCAATGTCAGTACCAGCTCTTCCTGGAGGCGGACACGCAACGGGCCGCGAAAATCGACCAGCAGGACCAGGGCGAACGAACCAAAGGCGGCATAGGTGGCGACTATCGGGTTGCCGACGACCTTGGCGCCGATGGCGAACATCGCCGGCATCACGATGGCCGCCCGGCCGGCCCGGCGGAGCACAGCGAGATCCCGGTCACGTCGAGTGAGCCACTCCACCTCGACCATTGTGGCCGCCGGGCGCCATAGCGGTAGCGCTAAAGTTTTCCGCCGCTCGGTTACCCTTTAGTTGTGCCAGTCCACCTGAGCCTGGACTACCACAGGCAGCAGTTCGTTTCTTCCTATGTACTGCCCGATGAGCTGGGACGGGAGTTGCGTTCCCAGTACCCGTCCTTGGGATCGGTCGCCATCGCCAAGCACGGTCTGAGACAGTGGTTGCGCCTGCACATCCTGGCGCCCGAAGCCCTGGTTTTGCCGTCACGAGGCGTCTTCCTTCTCTGGCACGAGTTTGTGGGTAGCAGTCAATTCGAGGACTTTGCCAGGCACGCCTACGGGCATCTCCTGGACCGCCGGCCCAGCCCGGATGTCCTGAGACGCCGGCCCGTCACCACGGACAGGGAGGGACTGGCGCTCAGCTTCGCCATGGCGTGCGTCGACGAAGGCGAGACGCCTGAGCACCCCTCGAGCCTGCCCACCCTCTTTCGGGTGGACGACGGCCTCGGGCTCTCGGACGGCCAGCACTGGGCGCTCAACTGCGGCCACAGTGTTTGCCAGCCTAGGGACGGGGCCAGGTGCGTACACCACGAGCTGAGCCCTCACGTGCCTGACGATCTCCCAAGGGAGGTCCGCTTCGGCGTACCTGAGCCGTTCCCCCTCGAAGGTGGAAGAACGTCCGGGCCCATCCTGGGGTACTGATCCGGCCTGAGCGGCGGGGGCGACAACCGGGCAAGGTCCGCGGCGGACGGCACTATGTCGGTGCGTCCGCGTCTCCTGTGGCCAGCGAAGGTGGTGGGACCGGGAACCGGTCGAGCCGCCGCAGGGGGGCGAACAGGACACCCCAGGCCAAAGCGACGACCAGGGTGCCGATGCCTCCCAGGACGACCGACGCAGTGGTGCCTAATAACTGGCCCACCACACCGGATTCGAAGCCGCCCAATTGGTTGGAGGCGCCGATGAAGACGTTCTCGACGGCCAGGACCCGGCCGCGCATCTCTGGAGGCGTGGCCAGCGGGACCAGGGTGGAGCGGATAAACACGCTGACGGCGTCAGCCGCCGACAGGCCGAACATGGCGATGAAGGCCAGCGCGTAAGAGCGGGTGACACCCAGGACAATGGTCCACACCCCGAAGACCGCCACCACGCCGAGCAATAATCGCCCGACCCGGCGTTGAACGGGGCGGACCGCGATGATCAACGTCATCGCCCCGGCTCCCAAGCCTGCCGCCGCCCGCAGCCAGCCGAGGCCCAACGCGCCGGCGTGCAGGCGTACGGCGATGGCGGGCAGAAGGGTGACTGCTCCCCCGAAGAGCACTGCGAACAGGTCCAGGGAGATAGCGCCCAAGACGATCGAATGGGCGCGGACAAATCGCAAGCCTTCCAGCGCCTCGTGGAGGCCACCCCTCGCGGCGGGTATCCCGTCCTCGAGCACGTGGTCCACCTGGTCGTCGCCGACCGGGTTGAGCCGGCCGGCGCTCGCCGGCCCCGCCGCCTGGTCGGGCAACCGGATGGCAAGGACCGACGCCGCGCCGGCGGCGGAAAGGGCGGCCGCGGCGACGAGGGGCACCCACACCCCCGCCCCGTAGAGCAGGCCACCCAGTACCGGGCCGATGATCGTCGCCGCCTGCCCGGCGACGGAACGGCGAGCCACCAGCCACGGCACGCCTTCGTTGGGGACCATAGCGGCGGGCATGGAACGCAGCGCCGGCGAGAGGAACGCCTGGCCCGCTCCGAAGGCGAGGACGAGCAGAAAGATCGGTGTGGTCGACAGACCCTCAGGCCGCTGGACGTACCAGGCCAGGGCCAAGGCCACAATGGCGTCCGACATGGCGCCGAAAGCCGTGACCCGGCGCCGGTCAAAGCGGTCCGCCACGGCGCCGGCGACCAGGACGAGCAAGGCGGCCGGCGCGAACTCGGCCAACCCGAGGAAGCCGAGGTCAAGCTCGCTACCGGTGAGTTTGTAGACCAACAGGCCCAGCACCGTGGTCTGGGCCAGGTTGGACATCGACGTGGTCAGCGTCGCGCCCAGCAGGGCGGCGACCTGGGAGCCGGGCGGCCTAATGGGAGGGGACGACAAGTCTCCTCTGACCAACGCTCGCTACAGTCCCGCCTGTGCCAGGGTTGCTATGTCTATAACGAAGCGGTACCTGACGTCGCTGCGCACAACCCGGTCATAGGCAGCATCGACGTCCGCGGCGGAGATCAGTTCGATCTCGGGACCGATCCCCCGCTCGGCGCAGAAATCGAGCATCTCCTGGGTCTCCCGGATCCCACCGATCGACGACCCCGACAACGACTGCCGCCTCGAGGTCAGCGACTCGACGTTCAATTTGTACGGTTCAGGAGGTACGCCAACAACGACCATCGAACCGTCGAGGGCCAACAGGTCCAGGTAAGCGTCGACGTCGAGGTTGACCGAAAGGGTGTTGACAATCAGGTCGAACGCCCCGGCAAGCTCTGAGAAGGTGGCCGGGTCGCTCGTGGCGTGGTAGTGGGCCGCCCCGAAGCGCAACCCGTCCGCGCGCTTGGAAAGGCTGTGGCTGAGGACAGTGACCTCCGCCCCCAAGGCACTGGCGATCTTTACGCCCATGTGGCCCAGGCCACCCATGCCTGCGATGGCGACCCGCCGGCCCGGGCCGGCGCCCCAGTGCACCAATGGGGAGTAAAGCGTGATACCGGCGCACAGGAGCGGCGCCGCCGCGTCGAGCTCGAGAGCGTCCGGGATCCGCAGGACGTAATTCTCGTCCACGACGATCTGGGCGCTATAACCTCCGTAAGTCGCATTGCCGTCGTAATCTCTGGCGTTGTAGGTCCACACCGTGGCCTTCAGGCAGTACTGCTCCTCGCCCGCCCGGCAGCTGGCACACTGGCGACAAGAACCGACGAAGCACCCGACCCCCACCCGGTCCCCTGTCCGAAAGCGCGCCACTGCTCCCCCGACGGCAGAGACGGTGCCGGCGATCTCATGGCCCGGCACCATCGGAAAAATGGCGGGGCCCCACTCCTCACGCACCTGGTGGATGTCCGAATGGCAGATGCCGGCGTAAGCGATGTCGATGACGACGTCGTGGGGACCTGGCTCCCGGCGCTCGATGAGCGTCATCTCGAACTTGGCGCCAGCTGACCCGGCGGCCATGGCCACAACCTTGGTAGACACGAGCATTACTCCTCTTGGGGCGCCGCCGAACGGTGACGCAATGAGGCGCCGACGAGACTTCAATCTAGTCGGCGTCTCGCTGCTCCCTGAAACCCTGGTGTCCCGGTCCGAAGCTCGGGGCGCCGCCCGAGGCCAGAAACGTGGCCAGCCGCGCCCTGGCGGCGGTCGATGGCAAGACCGGGGACATTGAGAACTGGTCGGGTTGCTGCGGGCCGGTGTAACTGACACTGAACTGGCCGGAGCTGAGGGCGGAAGGCGTCGAAACGTCCTGTCCTCCTTGCACCATTGTCTGCTGGTCCAGCGACGTCTCTGGGCCGCTCATGCCCAGGTTGCTGAAGACGACGTCAGGGCCATAAGGGACCAGCGCCGTCAGCTGGCACTGGTACTGGGACTGGCACTGCGCCGGTGCCTCCACGATCCATTCGGCGCTGGAGCCGGTGCCGGTGAACTGCTCCGGTGGCGTGGTGTAGCTCTGGCCATTGGTGTCGTCCGTCAGGTTGATTTCCCAGGTCGTCCCGCTCAGTTGCCAGATCGTAACGGTTACCCTGTCACCGGCGCTCACGGACACTGTCGAGATGTCCGTTTCCGACGCGGGGAGTATTTCCCACCAGGGCTGGATAGAGACGCCGCCCGGGCTTTGCGGGTCGCCCGACTCGGCCACGCCTGCTTGGATCAATGCTGTATCGCTGTCGCTTGCCCCGTCGACGCCGACCCATTCGGACACCTGGCTGTCGCCTGGCTCCCCGGCGACAGGGCCCGGGACCGTGAACGTGCCCTTGACCACGCGGTAGGGGCCACCGTCAGCCACATAGCCCGACCAATTGGAACTTTCGTCGCTCGTAAGCGATACCGACGGCGCAGTCGCGGTCGGCACGGTCGTGGTGGCAGGCGCGGTCGTGGTGGAAGGCACGGCGGTGGTCGGGGGCGTGCTCGTACTCGCGGGCCTCATGCTGGGTGGCGGAGCGGGGCTGGTGGCCGTCGGGTGAGCGCCGGCCAGCACGACGTAAAGACGGCCGGAGGAGACCGACGCCTGGTTGCGGGCCACTAGAGCAAACGCCACGGTCCGCGGGACGGCTGTGGGGTTGGGGCCGATCGTCACCTGCGCCGAGTAGGAGCCGGTGGAGCAGGCCTTGGGGTTGTGGGAGTAGACCACCGGGAACGACTGGCGGGACAGGAGCTCCAACTGGCAGGACGTGGCGTGTTCGACGGTGGCGATCACGGCCACCGTGCCCCCACTGGCCACCAGGTCGGCGGGCGACGCGCCTACCGAGGAGACAACCGCGTCTTGCGCGCCCGGCGTGCTCGCCGAGGCACTGGGCTGCCCGCCCGCCGCCAGGACGACCCACGCCACCAACGCCAGCGGTACCACCAACATTCGCGACCACTCGACCCGAGCCCATCGCGACAGCGTGCGACGCCACGGCTCCGGGTGCCTATTGACAAAGTACATGTGTGCCTTCCTGGCCGACGACGCTTCCCCGTACATGGGACCGGGGTGCGGCTCAGCCCTCGTTGCGTGCGGCGCCCTCATTGCCCAGCGCACGTACCGCCCAGGGGTCAGTGTGCCGCCCGTATGGCGACCATCCTCGGCCCGGCACCTAAGAACTCCTTGAACCGCTGATGTGAAACCATTGAACGCCTGATGTGAGCTTGGCAAGAGGCGCCGCCGGGGGCGCCTGGGCACCTCGGCCGGTGCCACGAACATACGGTCCGGGGACAAGAAGTCACGTAGGCGGTCGGTACACGGCACTACGGTTAATCCGTTCCCAGTTCGGCAGCAAGATGAGTTTGGTGGTGTAAAAACTACTTCTCATCGCTCTGCCGCCAACCTTTTTGGTCAACCCGGAGGCTGACCAGCAGCGTTCCTGGTCTTCTGCGTCCTGCCCGCCACCGGGTGGCCATCACCATACCCGCACCGTCTTCCCCTGTCGGCTTTGGCCTCTGGGGGTGCCAGGACGGGTGCCGAAGGCACCGGTGTAATGCTGCGAGCAGCTTTTGGCCGCGCGGCGCGTAGGTCCCGGTCCTGGGCACGCAGCCCCGGGGAGCGCACCTGGGCCGCCACGCTCCAAGGAGCACAGCTGGCCGAGCTTCCATCAACAAGGGCACGAGCCTTAGCGCCTGTGCCCTTGCCGTCATGGGATTTCTTTGCCACCCTGGCCGTGGGGCCACCGAGCAGCACCCAGCACCAGCCCCGCCCTCCGACCTTGGAGGTATAACGCGGGCCCACCCCGATGACGGCCAGGCCGGCCCGGGCCGCCATGGGCACGAGGCGCTCCCTGAACGCAGTGGTCGGGAACCTAGAGATGGTGGCCCGGAACGCCTTGCGCCGTCCGAAGCGTTCTCTGGTCTTGTCCTCTTCGAAGCCGAGCTGTTCGGCCACGATGGCGCCGGCGCCGTGGTCCTTGGCGCTGGTGATTATCTCGGTGATGGCTTCTCTGGTCCGTGCGTCGCGTGCTTTGGACGAGAGCCCTTTCAGCTCGAGGCCGCGGTACTCGCCGCAGCCCACGTGGCGGTCTGCCCCGGGCCCGTCGAAGAGCCGGCCTTCCGCGTCCTGGACTTCCAGTGGCCACCTGAACCTGTCACGGCCCGACCCCACCATGGCCGCCAGCCTAGCCTGCCATCGAATGTATGTTCCCTACTCGGCTACGGCCCTCAGGCCTCGTTGCTGTACCCTTTGGATATGGCGCTCATCGGCAAAAAGACGGCAGCCATCCCGACCGGCCTCGAGCTAGTAATGGGCAATATCAACCCGCTGTCAGATCCCAAGATGCGGATGTTCGTACGGTCGGCGGTGACGGGCGACTACGGGGCCGTCCAGGACGCTCACGCCCTCGCCGAGAGCCTCTTACCGCCCGGCTCGGAGCTGTGGCCCTGGTGGCTCGACGGGGTGGAGAGCCTGGCAAAAAGTGGTGACCAGGACCTCGGGGTGTTCGTCAGGTTCACCCGCGACGTCGCCGGCATCGCCCCCTGGGGCAACCTCCCGGCGACCGCCGGCCAGCGGCTCCGTGCCCTTGGCGGCTGAGCGCCGCACTGACTGGGGCGCGGCTAAGGTGCGCTTTCCCTTCACCGCCTGGCGAGTTGGCGGAACGACCTCGCCACTGTCCTATTTACCGCCTTCGTCGTCCTATCGACCACCGTCGTCGTTGTAATGCCCAGGAGGACCTTTGGGACCAGCGAGCACACAGGGAGAGGACGCTCCTGGGTGAGCGCGCAGAAGTCACCAACCAAATATCCCGCCGCGGCCTCGGCCGCCTTGGAAGTGGCATTCGTCCCAGAGGTCAGATAGGCGGCAGCCGTGTCCCACGCAGTGTCGGATAACGAACTGGCGTCGAACTGGTTGCCGGTCAGCTCGTAGCGGCCGGCCATGTAAACGAACGGGATCGGGTTGGCCCCAGCGTCAGCGGCGGGCACATAGGGTGCCGTGTCCCATTTAGTCACCAGCGCCTGCTCAAGGGGCGTTAGGGGCTGGAGGGGCTGCATGGTGTTGTTTTCAAACTCGTCAAAGAGGAAGCTCAGGTACGGGCTGGTGTAGCTCGACCCGTAGAAGGTGAACGACGGGGTGCTGGGGTTGACATCGGTCGGCGAAGAGCTTGAGCCCCGCAGGCCGTGGAAGGTGCCGAACTTCGACAGCGCCATCACCAGCGGCCACCGCTCGGAGGCACAGTAGGGGCAGTACTCGGCCCCGACGTAAACGATCGCCGGCTTGCCCGCTCGCCTGAACAGGGGGTTGCCCGCCGGGAGCGCCTGGGGCGGGGTGGCGTCAGACGGCAAATGCTTCGCCTGCGCGATCATGACGGCGACGGGCAGCACGGTGACCTCCGACACCTGCTGAGGGGCGAGGAAGAACTCACCGGGCACCAGCGCGGGCACCGCCAGCCCTGCCTTGGTGCGAGCAGGCGTGCGGCGGCTAGCTGCGCGCCCTGGCCAGCAGCGGGTGCAGCGCTCAGGCCGGCTAGCACGAGCGCGGCGACCATGATCGAGGGGACGGCGCGGGCGCCAGCTCGGGGCGCCCGTTCAGTGCACTCAAGGGTTAGCGGCAATCGCAGCCTCCTGTAGAGGCCCTGCTTAGCGCTCAAGAAGAGCGCGGCTCAAGTGGGCCTCGGGACGCCGACTATTTAGGGCTGTTTCTCTTCGGCAACGACGCTCTGAGCGCCCAGTTTGCCGGCTTCGAGTATCCCGATGAACTGGTCACTGATGCTGACTGCGTAAGTGCCGGCGACGTAGTAGCCCGATGTGCCCGAGGCGGTGTCGTACGCGCCACACCCGAACGTCTGCACGCCGTTGCCCTCGAGCAGTGAACCGCACGCGATGTGTGTGCCCCCCAATATGACGTGGGCGTGCTTGGCCAGGACGTAGTTGGTGGGCTTGTGGCGCGCCACAGGGAACGGGCTGCTCGATAGGGCCGGGTTAAAGTCGCGCGCCACCACTTCCTGCGAGCCCGAAGCCATGAAGATCGCCGCGCCCTTGTCCGCCACAGTGAAGGCATAGCTGTGAGGGAGCAACGACTTCTGGCCGATCCCGCACACAATGGCGCGGGGTGCCGCTGCGGACACGACGCACTCGATATTTGAGCCCTGTATTGTCAGCCCGTCACCGGGGCCAACCGTGAGGGTCGGCGTACCCGACGCCCCCAGCCGGGCCAGGCCGAGCACCGAGACGAGCGCCACCGCGGCCGGCGCCAGCAGCCCGGCTCCGGGCAACCCCCTGTGTCCCGGCCAGGTCATGTGACCCTGACCGCTACGGCCTGGGTGCGAGTAACCCCGCAGCCCTGGGCGACGACCGTTAGCTCGTAATGGCCGCTGGTGGCGGGGAGCTTCCCGGACCAGCCGCCCCAGACGAGCTGGTCGCGGCCGGCGGGTACGTTTAGTGCCGCCACGGCGGCGCCCTTACCCCCGCCTGGTTGGACAAACAGGCTGGCGTGGGCGGGCGAAGACACGTCGAAGGCGATTGTGATGGGTTGCCCCGCAGGGGCGGGCGACGGCTTGGCCGAGACATTTGTGAGCGCCAGCGTGCACGTGACGGGCTTGGTGCCCGAGCTCGAACCGCTGCTGGCGGAAGTGCCGCCGGCCGAGGCGACCGGCGGTGTGAAGGAGAACGACCAGATGTGCTCGTCGTTTTCGGTGTCGTCCCCACTGCCGCTATGGGTCTGCTTTTGCACTGTGAACGAAGACGGCGCCGTCAGGGGGACCGTCAAGTCGTCGCCGCCGACCAGCGATAGCGAGCTCGACATGATGTGCGAAGTGGTGGCGTAGCCGGAATAATCGGCCCCGCAGTTGTAATCAGCGTTAGTCTCGGTGGCGTCCGGCATGGAGAGCGAAAGGTGAGCCACGGGCCCATCGGCCTCACCACTGACCTCGACCGAGAACGGCGCCGCAGTGATAGGCGGGTCGCAGTCGAACGACCCATTGTCGCCATTGACGCCGAAGAGGTGCCAGTGAGCATCGGTGTAGCTGCCGCTGCCCCCGCCCGAGAGCTGGCCGGCGCTACTCACGGAAAAAGTGAAGCTCAGCTCGACCTGGTAGTTGGACGAGCTCGTCGAGTCGACGTCCCCCGAGGAATAGTGGCCGAAGTCAACGTCGATCCCCTCCGCCGAGCCATGGCCGGTACCGGCCAGCACCGCCGCCAGCGATGTCGATGGGTAGCCGGTGAGCGCCGAGACCAAGGGCAGTATTACCAGCAGGCCCGCTCTTCGCCGGAAAGGCCCCACGTCAGCCCGCCAGCCCCATGGCCGGGAGCCTAACCGCGCGCTCAAGCCGGCCGCGCCGTCCGGACCTGCGCCAAGAGCACAACTAGGTGTTTTCCCTATAGTCAAGGGCCAGGGCGCAACATAAGGTCATCGTGGTGCCGGCGGTTAAAAAGGCTATGAGGGTCGTGTCGTGCTTGTCGCTCCTTGTTGCCGGGGCGGGCTTGACGACGAGCCCGGCTTGGGCGGCGTTGCCACCGCCCATAATCAGTGATCTCCATGTCACCAATTTCGACCCCTTCACGGCCCCCGCCGGTGGCTTCAACTCGCAAGGTTTCGATTTCGAGAACAGTTTCACGAACAACAAGTTCACCTTGACGGTCGGCGGGTACAGCCTGGCCTTCGACCGGAGCTACGGCCTGTGTGGAGGCATGGTCTACGCCGCCCTGGACACCTTTCTGGCCGGTAACGGCACGACGACACCCGAGGGGTCGGCGACCGGCCCCTCGCTTGGGCCCGGCTTGCTTGGCCCCCCGAACAGCGGGCCGGTGTTCAATTACCTCTACACCCGGGAACTCAACAGCCTCGAGGGTGACGATGCGTTCGCGGTTAGAGAGATGCTCCACATGATGGTCCTGGACCCCTACGAGTCCGAGCGCGAGAGGGAGACGAGCCACTACTTCTCTTCCATCACGGCGTCGATCAACGCCGGGGAGCCGGTCCCCCTGCTGCTCGTGGAGGCGTTGAGCCCGACGCAGGTGTTCGACAACCACCAGGTGCTGGCGACCGGCTACTTCTATCGCGGCGGTCCTCAGGGCCAGCTGGTGGTGCAGATTTACGACCCCAACTTCCCGGGCCGGTTCATGTACCTCAACACTCACAACACCTACGGCAACATGAGCGAGTACCCGAGCGAGATCGAGACCTACGACACTGCGGGCAGCGAGTACTCGGGTGTGCATTTCTACGGTTTCTTCCCGACGCCCTACAGCTATGTGACGCCGCCGTGGGCCCTGGCAAAACCGACCGGGAACCTGCTAAACGACCCCGGGGCAGACTGGGCAGAGTCGGTTTGGAACCTGATAACGGTGGACGGCGCGCCACCAGGGAGCTTTGAGTCTGCCGAGCCGCAGCTAGGTGCCACCCCCGGCTCTGCGTCGGTGATCGCCCCCCCGGACTGGTCGCCCACGGGTAACTTCACCGTGGTGCAGTACGGCACCGCGCCAAGGCGCCCACCGGTGTTCGGGGCCGTACAGACGTTCCTGTCCAGTGACTACGCCCAAAGCATCGGCGGTGGTACCAATTACTTCGCCGGTGGGCCCGATAACAATAGCTCCGCCGCCACGCAGGTCATCGACCTGGAGAGCGACACCGCGTTGGACGCCGGAGTAGATGGTGGTCAGCAGGTAGTGACGCTGAGCGGCGACCTGGGCGGCAGCGGCGCTGGACCGGCCGAGATGACCGTGACGGCCAGCTTCGTGAACGCCGGGGGCACCTCCCTCGGTACCGTCTCGATCGGCCCGGTTAGTGCGGCCGACCGCAACGACCAGACCGGGCTGCTGGCGCGCAGCGCAAAGGCGATAATCCCGGAAAAGACGCGGGCAATCGACGTGACGATGAGCGCCGGGGGCGGGGACGCAAACCAGTACAACACCGCCTTTGCCGACAACCTGTCGCTTACCGTCGCACCGAACGTGTTCACGTTTCCCTCGGTCCCGGTAACGCTCTATAGGCCGTGAGCCCGTGGTGCCCTCGCCCTGGGCCCTAGCCCGCCGGTTGCGTCCGAGCCGCCGGCGAGCTTTCAGCCAGACCGTCAGCCGGCGCTCCGGCTATCAGCGGGAAAGTGCCCTCCCGGCTCGTGATGTAGACAGCCAGTTGGCTGCGAGAGCGGACCTCGAGTTTGCGGTACACCTTTCCCAGGTGGAAGTCCACGGTCTTCGGGGACAGGAAGAGGCTGGCCGCAATCTCACGGTTGGTGGCTCCGGTGGCGGCGATAATGGCAACTTGGAGCTCTTGCGGGGTAAGGCGCTGGAGAGGCTGTTCTGGCGGCGGCCCGAGGCGGGCGCCGGTGGCGTGCAGCTCACGTCGGGTGCGGAGGATCCAGGGCTGCGCCCCCAGTTGCTCGAAACCGGCGAGGGCCAAGCCGAGCGCGTCGCGGGCCGGACCCAGGCGCCGGCTGCGACGGCGACGCTCGCCCAGGCACAGCAGCGTGCGCGCTCGCTCGAAGACGGCGACGTCGTCCTGGAGCCATTCCAGGGCGTCAGCGAAGCACTTTTCAAAACCGTCGGCCCCGGCCAACAGGCCACGGCACCGTGCGGCCTCGCCGAGCCCCCAGCGACTTTCGGTGGCCCGAGCTTGTCGTTCGAAATTGTCCAGGGCGGCCTGCGCGGCGGCGGGGTCGCCCCCTCTGGCCAGCGCCTCGACAAAGTCCGAGCCCCACTGGACGACATCAGGGTGCGCCAGCTTCCAGCGGTCTACCAGGTGCGAAAGGGGCCTGAGCTCGAGGACAGCACGGTCCGGGTTCCCCAGGCTGAGCTCCAGGAGCCCGGAAACGGACCGGGCGTACACTTCGATCGAGCCGATGGAAAGCTCGCGGGAAATGGCCAGGGCGTCTCGGAAGTGCGCTCTGCAGTCGTCCTGTTTGCCCAGTCCCGCCTCGACGCGGGCGAGGCAGACCAAGCTGAAGGAGAGCTGACTACGTGCACCGACCTCGGTGGCCATACGCACCGAGTCGTCGGCGAGAGCATAAGCGATGGTCCATCGGCCAGTCCGGTACTCGAGCTCGGACAGGCATGCCAACGGGAATGCCAGCCCGGCCACTGCGCTCTGCTGGCGCGCCGAGGCCACGACGTCGCCGAGGAAGCGGCGTGCCTCTAGGTACTCGCCCAGCCAGATCGCAGAATGGCCGAGCGTCTGGACCAGGTGGTACCGGAAAGGGACCGGTGGGAGGCCGTCGCGGGTGAAGGCCGCTCGGGCCGCTCCCAGGTGCGGGCGGGCCTCCGTGACCTGGCCGGCCAGAACGAGCGCGTTGGCCAGCATCGACTGGGCCAGGGCAGCGGTGTGTGGCCCGCCTAGGGGTGCCGTGCTCAGAGCCCGCTCGGCCAACGCCAGTGTCTTGCCCACATCTCCGGTCATCGTGATCACCACGCAGGCATCTGCTCTCATTACCGCGGCGCGTCCTCGGTCCAGCGGCTCGATCCTGTCCGCCTCGGCCGTCAACATCTCGACGGTGGCTTCGGGGGACCCGCGGAACATGTCCGCCATGGCCAAGATGCGCAGGATGTCGCTGCGACGCATGACGTCGGCGGACAGCTCGAGCGCCTCGGTGAGGAGTTTTCGGGCCCGGCTCGGATCGGCCGTGGAGAGTAGGTCGACGGCCGCTTCGAACAGGCGCCGGGCCCGTGCTTCGGGGTCAGGTGAGATGCGGGCGGCGCGTTCGAAGGCCCGGGCTGCGGCTGCGCTGCCACGGCGCTCCCTTGCACTTGCCGCCGAGCCTTCCAGGGCTGACGCCGCCTGCTCATCGTGACCGAGGGTTGCCAATGCCAAGTGCCAGGCTTTACTGTCAGGGGCGCGGCACACATCGAGGGCCTCGGCGAGCGCACGGTGCGCAGCCCGGCGCGCCGCAGGTGCGGCCCCGTGGTAGACAGCGGCGCGTACCAGTGGGTGCCGCCAGGTCAGCTGATCACCCCGGACCGTCAAGAAACCGGCGGTCTCGGCTTCTTCGATGGCGGCCGGCCCCAGTCCCGTGTCCCTCATCGCTTGCAGTACCGGCCCGACCTCGTCGCGGTCGCTTGCCGCCGCGATCAGCAGACTGGACTGTGCCTGGGCGGACAACGCCGCCACGCGTCGTCCGAAGATCATCGTGAGCCTAGGCCCGACCGCCATCGGTCCTTCCGGTGCCTCGGTGCCACTTCGCTGGGCGTCAGTGAGGGCCAGAGGCATCTCAATCAATGCCAGTGGGTTCCCGCCGGCGGCGGCGTAGATCTGCTCGGCAACCAGTGGCGGCAACTTCGAGGTGGTGAGGGCCAAGAGTGCACTGGCAGCGGCCGCGTCGATGTGGGCAAGGCGAAGTGTCCCCAGGCCCTCCAATGACACGACAGGGCATTCGCCCTCCCGAACGGCGAAGACCATCAGGATCCCTTCGGCCTCGACCCGGCGCGCGGCGAAGACCATAGCGGCCAGAGAGGGCTGGTCCAACCACTGGGCGTCTTCGACGAGCGCAACCAGTGGGGACCGCTCCGCTGCTCTCGACAGAAGGCCCAAGGTGGCCGTGCCGATGGCGAACGGGTCGCCGGGCACCGGCGGCCCGAGCGCCAGCGCACTGGCGAGGGCGGCTGCTTGCGGTTGGGGCAACGCGCCGAGCTCGCCGAGCAGTGGTCGCAGGAGGTCGGCGAGGCCAGAAAAGGCTAGCTCGGACTCCGACTCTGTACCGTTGGCGCACAGCACCGTGAAGCCTGTCGCCCGGCTCTCCAGGTAACTGAGGAGCGCAGACTTCCCAATCCCGGCTTCGCCCAAGACCATGAGAGCCTGGCTGCGGCCGTCACGTGCACCGTCGACGAGCGAGTCGATGAGGCGGCGTTCGGGATCCCTTCCCAGCAGCACATGCGGAGCCTACCGGGACAGTACCAAAGCACCCTACCCGCCCGAGCGTTTTCGAAGGCGCTCTTGAACTGCGAACACGGCGTCGAGCTCTGTCCCTCTGAGCCAGAACCCTCTGTACCATGAGCGAGCGACGGGGCTCGTGGGGCCGGCTCCGGCTTCGCTCAGCTCAGGCCAAAACCGCTCCCGGAGCAGGTCAGTGCCCGCACCCGCAGGCTCCACCACAACACCCAGCCGCGGCGCCGGGCCCTGGCCGCGTCGTGGCCGCGGCCGTTCCTGGTGCCCCAACTGAAGCAAACATCGAAAGCTTCCGACGTACGTCGGTGTGCCCGCTCGGGCAACTGACACCGCTGTCTGCATTGCCCATCGCCCGGCGCACCTCGAAGGAGGTCTCGCAATCCCGGCAAAGGTACTCGTACAGGACCATCGGCTCCGATCCTACGCCTTACTTTCCTGGGAGCGAGCGCCTCTCTTAGTCAGCGCCCTCGCGCCCGGTCCCGACTTCACCTCCCAGTCGCCTTGTCCATTGAACCTCCGTCCGGTCCTAGCGTCACTGTCTAAACATGTACCTCAATGGCATTGCTTGGCCGACTTCGTGACATTGCTGGCCGAAGTTTGGGACATTGCTGGCCGGATCCCAGGGACATTGAATGGCCGTCAGTACTCACGAACAGCCGCTCGTCGTCCCACAGGAGGGGCAGGCGAAGCAGCTGCCCGCTCGCTGCATCTGCACTCCGCACTGATAGCAATAAGGAGCGTCGCTGGCGGCAGGTTTCTTCGCCGTCTTCCCGGCGCCGCCGGCGGCGCGGGTCTTGGCCGGGGCACGGTCCGTGGGGGGGGAAAATGGCGCCGGCAGCAGTAGTTGCCGGCCCTCGCGCAGCTCTAGGTCCTCTACCAGCCCGGCGTGCATCGGTTGGTCAATGATGACTGCTTCTTCGACCCCGGGCAGCGTCGGTTGCATGCGCTCGCTGACCGTCAGGATGCCCAGGTCCATGCGCTCGACCGGGCTCATGTACTCGACCGCCAGCCGCCGGAAAATGTAGTCCACCAGCGACGCCGCGAAGCGCAGATCGGGGTCGTCGGTCATACCGGCGGGCTCGAAGCGCATGTTGGTGAAATGGCGGACGAACGTGGCCAACGGCACCCCGTGCTGCAGTCCGAGGCTCACCGATATGGCGAAGGCGTCCATGATGCCGGCCAGGGTCGAACCCTGCTTGGAGACCTTCATGAAGACCTCACCGGGCCGGCCGTCCTCGAGCTCGCCCACCGTCACGTAACCCTCGCAATCCGCCACCCGGAAAGAGAACGTGAGCGACTTGCGCTTGCGCGGCATGTGCTCGCGCACCGGCTTCTTCACGATCACCGTCTGCAGCTCCAGCGCCTTTTCGAGCTCGGCCACCTTGACGGCGAGCTCGGCGTCATGAGCTTCGGGGCCGCTCGTTGCCGCGGCCGTCCTCTTGGTCGTCGCCAGGGGCTGGGCCACTTTGCAGTTGTCCCGGTAGATGGCCACAGCCTTGATGCCCAGCTGCCAGGCTTCTATGTGCAACTGCTCGACGTCCTCGATCGTCGCCTCTTCGGGCATATTGACCGTCTTGGAGATGGCGCCGGAGAGGAACGGCTGGGCGGCGGCCATCATACGCACATGCCCCCGGTAATGGATGGTGTTGTCACCCATCGAGCAGGCAAATACGGCGAGGTGGTCGGGAGAGATGTGCGGCGCGCCGAGGATCGACTTGCGCTCGTCGACGTAAGAAACGATGTCGGAGATCTCGTCCTCGGAGTAACCCAACCGGTGCAACGCTCGGGGAACGGTCTGGTTGATTATCGACATCGTGCCGCCACCGACTAATTTCTTAGTTTTTACAAGGCCTAAATCGGGCTCGATGCCGGTGGTATCACAATCCATAAGCAAACCAATAGTTCCAGTCGGGGCCAGAACACTGGCTTGTGAATTCCTTACACCGTATACTGTAGCAGTTTCGACGGCATTGTCCCATGACTCCTGGGCAGCCGAGAGGAGCTCGGGCGGTACCACCAGCTCATCGAGCTTGGCGACCTCGGCCCGGTGCATGCGCAGCACCTCGAGCATGGGCTCGCGGTTTTCGTGGTAGCCGGCGAAGGGGCCCATTCTGGCTGCCGTCCGAGCCGAGACGGCATAAGCATGGCCGGTCATCAGGGCGGTGATGGCGCCGGCCCATGCCCGCCCTGCATCCGAGTCGTAAGGTATCCCCTGCGCCATCAACAGCGCGCCCAGGTTGGCGTAACCAAGGCCCAGTTGACGGAAACGCCGGGAAGTGTCCCCGATCGGCTTGGTCGGGTAGTCGGCGTTCCCGACAAGGATTTCCTGGCCGGTAAAGACAACCTCGACCGCGGCCTTGAAACCCTCCACATCAAAATCGTCGTCCGGGTCCAAAAATGTCAACAAATTAATACTGGCTAGGTTACAAGCTGAATTATCGAGGTGCATGTACTCGGAGCAGTTGCGCACCACAAGCCCGTTTACCACATAAGAGTGGTTACGGGGCTCGCTCAGGTTGTAAGTAAGTTCAAAGCCGTCCTCGACCATGTCGCGCGGCCTTGTGCAGCCGTCGCTCTTGTAGAACGCCCGGGCCCGGCCGGCGATCAGCTGCTCCAGTTTGGACGCCTTGGAGGGCAGGGAAAAACCGATCTCCTGGGCGAAGGTCAACATGCCCTTGGAGGTGATGCGCAGATCGTCGTTCCAGATGGTGCAGGCAATGCCAAAGGTGGTGAGGAGGCGCTGGACATCGACTAGGAGCTCTCTTGAGGTTGAGCCGAGGCTGACATAGCTACCCTTGGTGTCGTCACGGCGTACACAGCCGTCGGCGTCGAACAGTCCCCTCAGGAAGGCGGCCACGACCTGGGGCGGC
>JBEKNX010000034.1:0-19278 GCA_049522375.1 Acidimicrobiales bacterium
GGCCGCCTCCTCGATCTTTCCGTAGTCGAGGGCTTTGAGAGAGACTTTCCGGCGCACCAGTTTCTCTTCCAGCACCTGGAGAACGGCTTTGATACGGTCCTCGGTGGCAGAACGCAGCGTCAGCTCGTGCCCGGACAGCTCGATGCTCGAACCCGTAGCCCGGAAGTCAAAGCGGGTCTCTACTTCCCGCCCCGCTTGGTCTACGGCGTTGCGGACTTCCTGCATGTCGACCTGCGAGACAACGTCAAACGTAGGCATGGCCAACACGCTAGCCTTGCATCTCTTGAGGGCCTCACATCCCTCGAGGGTCGGTGCCCGAGCGGACAATGGGAGCAGACTGTAAATCTGCCGGCTGACGCCTACGGGGGTTCAAATCCCTCCCGGCCCACCACCACACCACAACATGCGCGGACGTTTCCGCACTTCGGAGGCGGTTTTGAGCTGCCCCTAACCCGAACAGGGAGGGGTAACGTTCCGTTTAGGGGGGCCGATTAGGCGCGGCTGGCTCCGTTGGTAGGCGCTGACTGACGGTCTCACCGCTGGCCCGGGCGGCCGACGAAGCTGAACAAGTGCCGGCCGGCCTGGAAGGGCAGCACTCCGCCGGTAAGTCGGTGGGCCCCGACAGCCATGAGCGTGCCTTCCGGGCTCCCGAACGCCTCCTCGGCAAACCCGGCAGACCCGAACCATATGCGCACTTGCGGGGTCAAGTCTGGCTCCTCCCGGTGGCGGGTCCAGATCACGACGGCGCCCGGAGCGCACAGGCTGGGAAGGGCGGCGACCGTCCTGTGGATGTCGTCGTTCGAGATGTTCCCGAAGACGCCGCACGCCAGCACGATGTCAGCGGGGACACCATCAACGTAGGCGTCGGTGCTTCCGGCATCGGCCTCCAGGACCTCGACCCCAGCAAAAGGCGATGCACCCTGCCGGGCCAAAGCTGCATTCCGCGGGTCGGACTCAACCAGCGTGGCCACGACGTCGCCGGCACGTGGGTGGCGGGCGAGGACGCCCAGGACGTCGCGACCCTGCCCGGCACACATGCTTATGACCTGGATGCGACCCGGACGGCACCTGTCTAAGGCCTCGACCAGGCGAGCCTGGACCATGGCCAACCTGCTCGACAGTGCCGAAGTCGGGTCGTCGTACGGCGAGTGCCAAGCAAACCAGTCGTTTTGCGACACCGCCAGCATCATACGCACGCCCATCGCCCGCCCGGACCATGCCGGCGGCACGCGCCTAGCGTCTCGCTCTCAGAGCCGCCAGGACCGCGTCCTGGACCGCGTACTTGCGGTGGACTGTCTGCTTAGTAACTCCCAGCCGGTCGGCGATCTCCTGCCACGACCAGCCCAGACGGCGCGCCCGGTCCACCTGCACGGCTTCGAGCTGCGCTAAGACGGTCTTGAGGGCCGCCACCGCCGGCAAACCTATGCGAGGGTCCTCGGCCGCGGCGCCGTCGACCAGTTCCGCCGCCCAGACTGTGCCGCTCCCTTGGAGGGCGTCATCGCTCGTACCCGTACCTCCCGCTAGTTGACTTTTTCGCGATTTCGTCAGCAAAAGTTGACGCGCTTGGCGTCAACATCTGCTGACAAAATCGCCAAAAGGCTACCTCACCCTCGCCAGCAACCGGGCCCGGGGGAGCGGACCTAACTCCTTCAGCGCATGTAATCCCAAGACTGCGGCCCGGGCGGGCCCCCCGAGCTACCGGACGGTCGGCCCCACCCTGGCTGGCTCCCTACAGCCGCCCGTCCGCCGGATCCGTAGGGATCCCAACCGTAAGGGCCGGACTGGCGGTTGGGGCGTTCGGCCGCTTCCAGCCGTACCTGCACGGGCCACTTCGAGAACGCAAAGACGAAGAACATCACGAAGCCCACGACAGGGACCAGGGTGATGAGGATCCACCAGCCCGAATAACCGGCTTTGGCGATGACCTTCGCCCCCGCGACCAGCGTGAGCACGCCGATACCTATCTCTATGACCAAGAAGATCATCAGCACGAGGTAGCCCATCTTCCTCCTTCCCTTTCCGGGTTGCTATTGCGGCTATCGACATTTCCGAGGGGCCGCTTGACCAGGTCTTCGTCTGCCGCCTACGCCCTGGGGTGCTCGGCGTCCTCGCCCAAAACGCTCCTCTGCTCCCGCACGGCTCGGGCTCTACATGCCGTTGCCCCAGAGAACTGAGAGGATCCGGTTGATGAGCGCCCCCGCAGACCGGACGCCGGTCGTTCCTGCCGCCATGATCGAAGAGGCCGCCGAGCGGGTCGCCGGGCGCGTCCGTCGCACACCGGTGATCGATTGGTCAGTCCGCGTCCAAGACCGTCGGGTCAACGTGACCTTGAAGCTGGAGTTGCTCCAGCACGTGGGGTCGTTCAAGCCGAGGGGAGCGTTCAACCAGATCCTCTCCGCCGCGGAGGCCCCCAGGCTTGTAGTTGCCGCCTCAGGTGGCAACCATGGCCTGGCCGTCGCTTACGCCGCTCGTGAACTCGGCATCCGGGCGGCTGTTTATGTGCCCGAGACGGCGCCCCAGGTAAAGGTGGACGGTATCCGCGCCCTGGGAGCAGAGACGATGCTGGTCGGGAGCTCCTACGCGGACGCGGCCGAGGCCAGCTACGGGCGAGCCAGTGAGCCGGGGGCTCTGTACGTACATCCCTACGACCAGATCGAAGTGGTCGCCGGGCAGGGGACGGTGGGGCTGGAACTCGACAGTCAGGCACCGGGCCTGGCCTCGGTCCTCGTGGCGACCGGGGGCGGAGGCCTGATCGGCGGCGTCGCCGCGTGGTACGGACGAAGAACCCAGATCGTCTCGGTCGAACCTCACGGTTCACCCACGATGTACACGGCTCTCGTCTCCGGTGAGCCGGTCGACGTGGAGGTGGGCGGGTTGGCATCCGATTCGCTCGGGGCTCGCCGGGTCGGGGTGCTCGGGTTCCTCAGCGCCCGGGCTGCCGATGTGAGGGCCGTCCTGGTCAGTGAAGCCGCCATCGTTCAGGCCCGTCAACTGCTGTGGGACGATCTCCGCCTCGCCGCTGAGCCTGGCGGTGCAACCGCCCTGGCGGGCTTGCTCGAAGGCGCCTACCGGCCTGCCGCCTCTGAGCGCGTCGGCATCATTGTCTGCGGTGCCAACACTGACCCCTGCGACCTAGTAGCCCGATGAGCCCCCGTGAGTCGGGAAGGGGGGATTTGAACCCCCGGCCTCAGCGTCCCGAACGCTGCGCGCTAACCAAGCTGCGCTACTTCCCGTTAAGCCCTCATCGTACTCAACCAGCCACCCCGAGGCCGGGCGAGCTCATGCGGGCAGCACGTCTGCCGGGACTGGGGCGAACGTGGCGTCGTAGAAGGGCCGCCCGGCCAGTAGCGCCTGGACGGCGGCGCGGGTGCGAAGGGGGTCCAGGGGCTTGAGCAACCAGCCGGCCACGCCGGTGCGCTTGCACAGGAAAACGTCGGCCCGCCGGTCCAGGAGCACTAGGACCGGGGTGGTGGGGAGCCGCCCGGCGCCCGCCTCCAGGGCCAGGTCCATGGCAATGGCCAGACCGCCCATGGAACCGATCTGAAGGTCGGTCACGACCAAGTCGGCAGGCCGGTCCATAAGGGCAGGTAGGACGGTCCGGCCGGCACGCGCCCAGCGCAGCACGACGCCGGGCTCCTCGACGGCCGAAGACACTTCCTCGAAGACGGCGGGCGAGTCCGTGGCGATAAGCAGCTCGGGCATCATCCGAGGGTACCTCGCCGCAACGGGTAGCATCTTCGGGACATCCCGTTTCAGCAGTTGGCGCGTTGACTTTGGGTGCAGGACGGTTCCTCGGGAGGTGGCGTGCTCAACATCGAGCAAGAACAGACGGCCGATGGTTTCACCATTTGCCGGCCCGTCGGCGAGCTCGACGCGTTCACTGTGAGCCAGTTCCGGCAGTCTCTGGCGGAGCTGGCAGCCAGCCCGAAGCTCGTCATCGATATGAGCGGCGTGCCCTTCGTCGACTCGGCCGGCCTGGGGGCCCTGATCGGAGGGATCCGCCGTACCCGAGAGCTCGGTGGCGAGGTGGTCGTGGTATGCAACCGGCCGAGCCTGGTGAGGACCCTCCGGACCACCGGTTTCGACCGCATCGTGGTCATGACGGAGACGGTCGAGGAGGCCAAAAAGACCTTCGAGAAGGTCGGCGAAGAGGGGACTAAACCGGGCGGATGAACGCCGCTAGCCGGCCAGGTGGTCCGCCACCTCGGCCAGTCCGTCCAAGTCACAAACGTCGCGCGCCATGAAAGGGACCTGGCACAGGGTGGCATCCGGTAGAGCGGCGACGATGCGGACGAGCTGGTCGTTCTCGGTCGCCGCCACCGTTCCCAGCTCTTCCAGGTTGGTCAGCAGCGGCGCCAGCGGGGTCCCTGCCAGAGCCGAAACGACTTCCGGCGGCACCCGGGGGTAAAGCGGATAGCACCGGTTAACCACCACAGTGCCCGGTCGGACACCGGAGGCAGCCAGTTGGGACACCAGGTAAAGGGCTTCTTCCATGCTGTCGCGCCGGGGCGAGCACACCATGGCGAAGGAGGTCAGCTCCGAACGCAGCAACCGTTCCGCCCGCGCCGCCCGCTCCCTGAACCCCTCCTCCATACCCTCGAACTGAGTGAAAAACTGGACAGTGTCGGCTACGACCTGCCCTCCGGCGACCTTCGATATGGTCCGCAACATGAGCTGGGCACCAAGCTCGAGCGCCCGTAACCCGGCGCGCGTCGGGGTCATGAGCAACCTGAAGACTCGGTTGTCGAGCAGGCGCGCCAGATGGCCGGGCGCCTCTAAAAAGTCCAGGGCGTGCTGCGCTGGCGGCGTGTCCACCACGATCAAGTCGTAAGCCCCGCTCTCTTGCAGTTCGTACAGCTTCTCGACGGCCATGTACTCCTGCGTCCCTGACAGCGCGGCGGAGATGTTGCGGTAAACAGGGTTGCTCAGGATCGCTTCGGCTTGGGCGGGGCCGGTGGCGTAGCGGCCCACCAGGTTGTCGAAGGTGCTCTGCGCGTCCAGCATCACGGCCCACAGCTCGCCCGGCCAGTTCCCAGAGGGAGCGGGCACGAAGTGCGGTTCATTGCCCACTCCGCTGACTCCCAGGGCGTCCGCCAACCGGCGCGCCGGGTCGATGGTGACGACGCAAGCCCGCAAGCCGGCTCGTGCCCCCCGGAGGGCGAGGGCCGCCGCCGTAGTGGTCTTGCCCACCCCGCCCGGGCCCACGCAGACGACGACCGATGTGACCCTCGGAGCCTCTCCGTTCACGGGACCACCGTCGGCCACGGCCGGGCGACGGCCGCGCTCAGAGCGTTGGTCAACGTCGCCAGCTGGGGCGGGCGCAGATCAGCGTCGAAGCAGAACGGCAGCTCCAGTTGGGGCAGTGCCAGCTCCCGCTCCAGGCGGGCCACTTGCGCGGCCTGCACCTCCTGTCGCTGCAGGCGCAACCGGCCCGCCGCCGCCATCGCTTCCAGCTCTTCTCGGCTCAGCCTCACCCCGAACCCCCGGGCCAAAGAACCCAGGTGAGCGGCTTCGGGGTCAGGGGGCAGGGAAAGCACCGGCAACCTCCCGTTTACCACCACCGCCAGCAGCTTGACACCGGCCCGCTGTTCCAAAAGGTGGGCCGTCTCCACCGTCTCGCTGACGGGGGTCTCCTCGGGCGTCGTCACCAGCACTACCTGGCAGCGCTGCGGGTCCGAGAGCATATGAACAACCTCTTCGGCCTGCGCCCGGACGGGCCCACCAGCGGTTGCGCCCAACAGCCCTCTTGGGCTCTGGAGGAACCGGACGGCGTGGCCGGCGGCGGGCGCGTCCAACAGGACCACATCTGGCGCGTCCGGCTGGCCAGCGGCGGCAGCCCTTTCCATCTGTTTGAGTTTGCCCAGGACAAGCATGTCCGGCATACCGGGCACGGCCGTAGCCACCACATCGAGGGCGCCGCTGCTGACCAGGCGCCGGGACAGGCGCCTCATCCCGTGTAGGTGCAGGTACTCGACGAGCGCCGTGTCCGGCGTCACCGCCCGGGCGTTGACGGTCCCGCCATTGGCGTTGGACTTGAGGACGGACGCCTCATAGCCGAACACCTCGTCCGACCCGAAGAGCCTCGCCAGTTGCACCGTCCCGGGCTCGTACCGCGCTCCCGGAGCACCGATCTGGAACACCAGTGCTCGTAGCCCTTCTTCCGCCGCCAGGTTGGCCAGGACGCCGCTCACGGTCGTTTTTCCCGTGCCCCCTTTGCCCGTCACGACCAGTACGCGCGCCTGTGAAAAAAACGTCGTTGGGCTCAAGTCTGCTCCCCTGGAAAGGCGCTCACGCAAAATGCGAAGGTTAGCCCGGAAAGGACATGAACTGGGCCGTCCGGCACGGCTTTCCCACCCCTTGGGGAACATTGCCTATTGTCAAGGTCCCTGCTCAGGAGTACCTTCGGCATGGAGGGAACACGAGTGACCGCCTTACCCGCACCCGAGGACTGGCAGGCCGGCGCAGCCTGTCGCGGCCATTCGGCGGTGATCTTTTTCGCACCGACCCACTTCGAGCGCAAGGAGGCGCGGGCGGCTCGGGAGAGACAGGCCAAAGCCGTCTGTGCCACCTGCCCGGTACGTAAAGAGTGCCTTAGTTTCGCCCTGAAGATCCGCGAGCCGCACGGCATCTGGGGGGGCTTGAACGAGATGGAGCGCCGCGCCATTACCGGCTGATCAGTTCGCCGACAACGATGGGCGCCTACTGGTTCGTTGTCGAACTGTCTTTGGCGACGTCCTCGTGGGGCTCGCCAATCTTGGTACGGATGGCGCTCGGTGGCGCCGGGGGGGCCGTGTAGGTGGCGTGGCGAGCCGCCTCCGACGCGGCCCGCAGGGCCTCCATGACCTTCGCGTCAGGCAGCCGGACGGGGCGGTCCGGCTCGAGGCGGGCCGCCCGCCTGTCCGACCCTCTGGCGACCACGAAGCGTCCGAACGGGCTGGAACTGACGCTGGCCACGATGGGCACGAGCAGCCAAGAACCCAGAGGCCACAGGAGGACCGCCACGGCCGCACCTAGCGCCGCTCCCGCGCCCACGTCGGAAGGGTAGTCAACACCGACGTAAACGCCGGCGAAGACCAACAACAACGCCGCCAGGCCGGCCAGTCCGGACAGTCGCCAGCGACGCGCCACCAGCAAACCGAAAACGACGGCGCCGGCTAGGGCCGCCCGCGGGCTCGGGAACGTGTAACTAGGAACCCGGGTCACCAGGACTTCGGCCCCCTTGATAACGACGTAGGGCGGCCGCTGCGCCAGGACTTGGACTTGGACCAGTACTTCGCCGACGCCGAAGGCGACCAAGGCCGCCACGGCCGTCCAGATCACCGCGGCCATGTGCTGAGGCTGGTGGCGAGCGCTCCACCATGCCGCCACCACCAGCAGGGCCAGGACGAGCAGCCCGGCACCGACAGGAGAAAGCAGGCGTTCGTAGTAAGCCTTCATGAACCCGTGCGCCCACCCGCTGGTCCGGGCGAACCGGTTGACGTCCACGTACCAGCGCCTGTCCAAGGACCACCTCCCGTCCCTGGAGGAGCTTAACCCCGCCGGCCGGATGTCTCCCACCAACTACGGTGGGCCCTGATGAGCGCTATCCCGGCCCCGCCTTCCCGACCGTCCCGGGGCGTCACGACCTGGCCCGCGGCGGGTGCTGCCCGGGGTCGCCTCGTCCTTTTGCACGGCGTCACCTCGTCGCGTGCCACGTGGTGGAGAGTGGGGCCGGCGCTGGCCGCGACAGGGTGGGACGTGACCGCCTTGGACCTCGCCGGCCACGGCGAAGGTCCCCGCTTGCCGGTGGAGCAGGGGAACCTCGGGACCCTGGTGGACGCGGTGGTCCCTCTGTTGCCGGCCGGTCTCACCGTGCTGGTCGGGCACAGCCTGGGCGCCATTGTCGCCCTCTCCGTCGCCGCCCGCCATACCGGCGCGGCCCGGGGCCTGGTGCTGGAAGAACCTCCCGGGACCGCCGGAGGGGACGCCGCCCAGGTCGCCGACAGCATCGAGGCCGGCGCCCTGGCCGTACGCGCCGACCGGCAGGGGTACCGGCAATACGTGCGCCAGGCCAACCCCGGCTGGGCCGACGCCGACGTCGACGGATCGGTGACCGCCCTGGAGGCGACGGACACCCAGACGATCACCACGGCGCTGCGCTCCGGTCTGACCTGGGATCTCCCTGCCCTCGTCGGCGCAGTACGGCTGCCGGTGCTGGTGGTGGCGGCCCGCCAAGGAGTGGGCACGCAGGCCAGCAGCGGAGGCTCCGCCCTGGTGGGGCCCGACCGGGAGGCCGTTAGGCGTTTGGTGACCGAAGCCGGCTTCGTGGAACTGGACGGGGGCCACTCCCTGCACCGGGCGCAGCCCGACCGGATGGTAGACATCATCTCCGGTTTCGCAGCGTCGCTGGTCAGCTCAGACTGACGCCGCCGTTCGTTGCACGAGGCCCCATAGGGCTTCGACGTCGGCCCACTCCGTGGTCTCCGAGCCGATCGAGATCCTCACGGTCCACCGCTCGTCCACGACAGCCGGCGTCAGGTGGGCGGCCCCGGAAGCGTTGACAGCCTCGCACCACTTGAGAGTGTGCGCGTCGAGTTCGGGCCCCTCCAGCCCGGCGGGGGCGTGGAGGACGCAGAGCGTTTGCAGTCTTACGGGCGAGACGATTCGCCAATCAGGCGCGTGGTCGACCAGCGACGCCAAGCGCTGGGCGTTGGCCAGGTCACGGCGCAACCGCGTGCGGATGGCCTCGGCACCTTCCAGGCGTAACAGCGACCAGAGCCGTAACGCCCGGAAGCGCCGGCCGAGCGGCAGGCCCCAGTCCCGGTACTGGACCACCGACCCGTCCCGGGCCGATCGCAGGTAGCTCGGATCGGTGGCCATGACCGAGATCAGGGGCCCGGGGTCCTGCACGTAGAAGAGCGAGGTCTCAAGGACCGAGCCAAGCCACTTGTGGGGGTTCCAGCTGAGCGAACTGGCGCCCTCGATGCCGTCGAAGAGGCCCCGGTACTCGGGGAGCAACATGGCCGAGCCCGCCATCGCCGCGTCGACGTGCACGACGGCGCCGTGGCCGTCAGCTACCTGGCAAATGTCGGCCAGAGGGTCGAAGGCGGTCGTCGCCGTGGTACCGGCGGTGGCCACAACGGCCGCCGGCCGGCGTCCCGCGGCGACGTCGGCGGCCATGAGGGCGCGCAAGGCGGCGACGTCCATCTCCCGTCCTGGGCGCCTCACCGGAACTGGTCGCAGGTTGTCGGCACCGTAGCCGGCCAGAAGAGCCGCCTTGGTCACCGACGAATGCGCCTCGGCCGAACAGTAAACCGTCAACGGAGCCGTCTCGGCCTGCAGCCCGCCCCGCCGCTGACAACCGTCGGTGGTCCGCTCCCGGGCCACGAGCAAGGCGACCAGGCAAGCCGTTGACGCACCGTCTGTGATCGTGCCCTTCCAGTTGGCCGCCAGCCCGCACAGCTGGCGAGCCCAGTCGCAGACGAGCTGTTCCAACTCGGTGAGGGCCGGCGCGGACTGCCAGCTGAGGCCCAAGGCTCCGAGGCCACCCGCCACTATGTCCCCCAGGACAGAGGAAAGCGAGGCGTTGGAGGGGAACCAGGCGAAGTTGCCGGGGTGCTGCGTGTGGGTCAACCCGGGCACGATGACCCGGTCCAGGTCGGCGATGAGGGCAGCCAGGGGCTCGGGTGCTTCCGGAGGGCAAGGCGCGAGAGCCGAAAGGACCTCTCCCGGAGCGACCTGGGCGCGGACCGGCAGGCCCGCCACCCGCAGCCGGTAGTCGGCGACCCAGTCGACCAGTTCGTGGCCGGCTCGGCGGAACTCTTCGGGGCCCACGCAGGGAGTCTGCCGGCTCGGGGCCGGGCTCGGCCAGTTCAGGTACCGGTCGAGCTGATAGGGCTCAACTTTCGCTACCATCCCGGCGTGGCCGGCATCGAACTGCGACGCATCACTGACGACGCCGCAGCCAAGCCGTGCGACCAGTTGTTCCGAGAGTACGCAGCGTGGGTACTCGAGCAATTCCGATCGCTCCACGGCGTGCCGTTCGACGAGCTCACGACCGAGCAGGTACACGCCAGCTTCCAGGCCGAGTGGCCCAAGTTGTTCGGCAACCGGGGCAGGCTGTACCTGGCGCTGGTCGACGACGGCCCGGCCGGTGTCGCCGGCCTAAAACCCGTCTCGGCAACAACGGCCGAACTGAAGCGGATGTACGTGCGCCCCGCCCACCGAGGTGCCGGCCTGGCCCGGCGGCTTATTAACCGGATCCTCGCCGACGCGCGCTTGCTCGGCTACCAGACGGTCGTCCTGGAGACCGCGGACTTCATGACTGACGCCCACCGGCTCTACCGCTCGGTGGGTTTCTGCGACACTGAACGCTTCGACGGCGCCGAGGGCGCGGCCCACGGAGTGGCCGCCCACGAGCTCTTCATGCAGCTCGACCTCAACAGAGCCCTGGAGCCGAAGCCTGACCCGACCTAAGAACCATCGAGGAAGCTAAGGGGTCCCCTGGCAACGGGCGTCCCGCCACGGGAGGCGCCTCTCAGGGTATAAACCCTGGTCAAACCGGGGTGGGTGGGCGCGGGGGGACTTGAACCCCCACGTCCTTGCGGACACAGGAACCTGAATCCTGCGCGTCTGCCAAATTCCGCCACTCGCCCGAGTGGTCACCCAAGGGTACATGAACCGAGCCCCACCCAGCTCATGGCCGGGCCCCGGGGCCGTTCAGCCCGTCCACGGCTCGCCCGCGGCGAAGTCCGAGCGCACGATCGCGGCCACGCTCCGCTTACCCCGACCCCCACCAACACCGCCAACGCCACGGCTGGCACGAACGGCCAGCAAGGGGGGCGGCGGGCACGGCCGGGCACACCCCGACGGCAGACTAGGCAACGGCCCGAGCTCACAGGCGGCCGAGCGTAGTGCAACCTGGCGCCGGTACTGGGCACTTAGATTGGGGAGGAAGACCAGCACAGGGCCCCGGCCGTGCCGGGCATCTGCAGGCTGGGCCCCTGGTGAGGGTACTATGCGCCGACAATGGGCTTACAAAGGTTCGAGAGACGCCTCGAACGCTTCGTTGAGGGGGCTTTCGCTCGGGTGTTCCGTAGCGGGCTACAGCCTGTAGAGATAGGTAGGCGCCTGACGCGCGAGATGGACCTGCGTCGAGCAGTCGCGCCCAGGGGGGTCCTGGCCCCCAACACCTTCAATGTCGTGCTGTCGGGCGCAGACCGGGCGAAGTTCCAAGCCTTCGAAGATGAGCTGGTCAAGGAACTGGTCGAGGTGGCCAAGGACCACGCCAAGCAGGAGGACTACATCTTCCTGGGGCCCGTGAGAGTCACCATGGAGACCGATGCCGCCCTCCGTCCGGGGACGCTCCTTGTAGCCGGGGACGTCGTCCCCGGGCAGGGCACGGCGACCCTGACGCTGCCCGACGGGCGCCGGGTGGTGCTCGACCAGGAAAAGGTAACCCTCGGTCGCTTGCCGGAATGCGAACTGGCCGTAGCCGATGCCGGGGTCAGCCGGCGCCACGCCGAGGTACGTCGGGGCGCCGACAACACCTGGGTCGTCTCTGACCTGGGCAGCACCAACGGGACCAAAGTGAACGGTTTGCGAATCAGCGCCGCTCACCAGCTCGAAGACGGGGACGAGATCACAGTGGGCTCGACCAGCGTCCGCTTCGAAGCGGCCCCCGCCACCGGGACGACCTAAGTGGCCAGCCCGGCTCTTAGGTTCTTGGATTACGTATTCCTGGCCCTTCTGTACCTGTTCCTTTTGCGGGTGGTGCGTGCCGTCTGGGTCGAACTGCGCGAGCCCCGGCTGGTGCCTACGCCGCCAGGCGCCGGTGCCGACGCCAGCGCTCCGGCGTTAGCCGCCACCGGTCCCGGCGGCGGGCGGGGACGCGCCAGCCCGACGAGATTGGTCCTGGTGGAGCCCGACGAAGCCAGAGGCACTTCCTTTGCCCTGGAGGGAGAGCTCACCATCGGGCGGGCCCCCGGATGTGCGGTGGCGCTGCCGTCAGACACGTTCGTGTCGCAGCTGCACGCACGCGTGTTCCGCCGGGGGGACGATTACTGGGTGGAGGACCTCGGGTCCACCAACGGCACTTTGGTCAACGGTCGCAAGCTCGATGGAGCCGTACCCCTGCGACGAGGCGACCGTGTGCAAGTGGGCCGCAGCGTCCTGGAGCTGCAAAGGTGAGCAAGCTCCTCGTTGGTTCGGCGACCGACGTAGGCCTTGTGCGCTCCAATAACCAGGACCAGTTCCTCGTTTCACCCGGCTTGTACGCCGTGGCCGACGGCATGGGCGGCCACGCCGCCGGCGAGGTCGCGTCCTCGACCGCCATCAAAGCTCTCCAAGCGGCCTTCGCGGCGAGCAACGAGCACTCGTCCGAATCGTTGGAGAATGCCGCCAAGGCCGCCAACCGGGCCGTCTGGGAGCAGGCCCGCACCAACCGGGGCATGCTCGGGATGGGGACCACATTGGTGGCGCTGGCGGTCGTCGAACACGGCGACGGCACCAACGGGCTGGCGGTGGCGCACATCGGCGATTCTCGCCTCTACCTCCTGCGGCAGGGAGCCCTGAAGCAGCTCACGGTCGATCACAGCCTGGTACAGGAGCTCGTCGACGACGGCCAGATAAGCCAGGAGCAGGCCGCCGTTCATCCGCAGCGTCACGTGCTCACCCGAGCTCTCGGCGTCGAACCGACCGTGCAGGTCGACCTCATCGACGTGGCCCCTAAGCACGGGGACCGCTACCTGCTGTGCAGCGACGGCCTGCCGCGGGAGGCTTCGGACCAACAGATCGCTGCCGTGCTGACCCGCTTCTCCGACCCGAGCGAGGCCGCCAGAGAGCTGGTCACCCTGGCCAACGACCGTGGTGGCAGCGACAACATCACGGCCGTGGTGGTCGACGTGCTAGGCAACGAAGACAGTCCCGAGACTCTCATAGTGGTACCCGGCCCGGCTATGTCCTCGAGCACAGCAAAGCGCCGGCCCCCGCCCGGGAGCGCCGGCCAGGGCGGAAAGCCGCCGGTACCACTCCAGGCTGCTCCCGCCCCGGGCCCGGCCAAGCCGGTCGTGCCCACGCCGAGGAGAGTGACGGGCCGCGTCATCGCCTTTGGGTTGGCCGTGTGCATTGTCGTCGGCGGTGCGATCGCTTGCCTGGGTTGGTACGCCCGCTCGGCCTACTTCGTGACGCTCTCGAAGGGGAGGATCACGATCTTCCAGGGGCGGCCAGGAGGGGTGCTGTGGTTCCAACCGACCCTGGTGCAACGCACCGCCTACGGGCCCTTGTCCGTGCTCGCCTACAACCTCCAGCCCCTAGCGGCGGGCGTGATCGAGCCGTCACTAGCCGACGCCCGGTCCTACATTTCCCAGAAGCTGGCCGAGAAACGGGAATCCGAGGGGGTCACCCCGCCAGCGGCGCGGGGAGCGCCCCGACCCAAGCCCCACAAGCACAAAACGTCGACGAGCAGCGTCCCCAGGACCACGGCCCCGGCCAAGGCGCCGACCACGGCCCCGGCCAAGGCGCCCACCACGGCCGCCCGTAGTGTGGCGCACAAGGGCCACAAGAAAAAAGCTGCATGACTGAGGGACGATGATCCCGGCGCAATGGCAACGGCCGGCCCGCCGGCGCACCGAGCTGGGCATGATCATCCTGGTCCTTGTCCTCACCGGAGGGCTTTATGCGCTGGCCAGCGTGGGCTCGGGGAAGGCGGTGCCCACCACCGGGATCATCCCGTTCCTGGTACTCGTGTTCGTCTTGATGCTGGCGGCCCACCTGAGCCTCCGACGCCTGGCGCCCCAGGCCGACCCCGTCCTGCTGCCCCTGGCGGCGTTGTTGAACGCGACCGGCTATGTCTTCATTGCCGGTCTGGACAAGGCGCAAGCCTCAGCCCAGGCCACCTGGACCGGTGTGGGCGTCGTCGCCTTTATTGTCACCCTGGCACTGTTCCCACGGGCCATCGACCTCGAACGTTACCGCTACCTGATCGCGCTGGCCGGCGTGGTGCTGCTCCTGCTGCCCCTGGTCCCGCATATCGGTGAAGACGTCAACGGCGCCCGGTTATGGGTCCGGGCCGGCCCTTTGAGCTTCCAACCCGAGGAGTTCGCCAAGCTGGCCCTGGCTATTTTCTTCGCGTCCGTCCTGGCCGAGCGGGCCGACCTGCTAGCCACCGGCACACGACGGATCGGCCGTTGGCTGGTGCTGGAACCGAGGTACGTGGCGCCCCTCGTAGCTGCCTGGGGCCTCTCGTTGCTCGTGCTCCTGGCCGAAAACGACCTGGGCTCGTCCTTCCTCTTCTTTGCCCTGTTCGTCGGGCTGCTCTGGGTGGCTACGGGAAGGGCCGCTTACCTGGCCCTCGGTGCCGGACTGTTCGGGGTCGGCGCCGTCTTCGCCCTGGACGTCGTGCACCATGCCCAGACGAGAGTCCAGGCCTGGTTGGACCCTTGGGCACATTTTGCGACGTCGGGCTATCAGATCATCGAAGGGTGGTTCGCCCTCGCCGGCGGGGGTATGTGGGGTTTGGGGCCGGGACAAGGAAATCCCGGGATCATCCCCGAGGCCACATCGGACTTCATATTCGCGTCGATCGGCGAAGAGATCGGTTTGGTCGGGGTCACCGCCCTGTTGATCGCCTATCTGCTTATTGCGGGCTCCGGGCTCCGGGTGGCGGTACGCTCGCAACGGTCGTTCAGCAAGTTGCTGGCAACAGGCCTGTCCCTACTTCTGGTCGTGCAGGTGTTCGTAGTCGTGGGGGGCATAACCAGGCTCATCCCGGTTACGGGGATCACCCTTCCTTTCGTCTCGTACGGCGGGTCGTCCCTTGTCTCCAATTACATCCTGCTAGCCGTTCTCCTAAGGATCTCCAATGACAACGCCACCGAGCAGGCGTTGGCTGAAGAAGGGCTCGTGCAAGGTCCTCCAGTCATGCTCACCGCGGGACGTCCTCGGGTGGTAGTGGCCGAAACCCAGGGCGTCGCCCCGTGAGGAGCGTCAACTTCCGGGTCCGGATGGTCGGTGCCGGGGCGACTGTCCTGGTCCTGGTCGTCTTCGTCCAGCTCAATTACCTACAGGTCTTCCACGCCAGCGCGCTCGACGACAACCGGCTAAACACCAGTGGCATACTGGCCCAGTTCCAGCAGCTCCGAGGGGCCATCATCTCGGCCGACGGTGCGACCCTCGCCCAGTCCGTTCCTAGCAACGACCAGTACCGGTACCAGCGCGAATACCCAGAAGGGGCGCTGTTCGGACAGATAACGGGCTATTTCTCGTTCACTTACGGAACGGACGGGCTCGAACGTGAGTACAACTCATTGCTGACCCAGACCAGCAGATCCGTCACGGTGCCGCTCAACCTCCATCAGGTCAAGACGTTTTTCACTTCGCAGCCCACCCCCGACAACCTGCACATAACGGTGCTCTCCCGGCTCCAGAAGTTGGCGGCCGCCGAACTGGCCGGTCGTGACGGCGCCGTGGTCGCCATTGCCCCCAAGACGGGATCTGTCCTCGCCATGTACTCAGAGCCGACCTACGACCCCAACTCGCTGGCCAGCCACGACCAGGCGGTCGAACAAAAGGCGTGGGACGCGCTCAACGACAGTCCGGGCAAGCCCCTGCTGGCGGCAGCGTACCGGCAACGTTTTTTCCCCGGCTCGACGTTCAAGGTGATCACATCGGCCGCCGTCTATGACCACAAACCGTCACTGGCAACCAAGACGTTCCCGGTTTCCTCGGGGTTTGTGCTGCCGGGCACGGCCGACCAGGTGCTACACAATTTCGCCGGGGAGGCGTGCGGCGGCCAGCTGCTGGAGTTGTTCACTGTGTCCTGCGACACCGGCTTCGCCCAATTGGGCCTGGAGGTAGGGGCGTCCAACCTCAGCGCCGAGGCCAAAGCATTTGGTTGGGACCAACCCACGCCGCTCGACTTGCCCGGCGTCGCCGAATCGTTCTTCCCCGCGACGCCGACTTTCGTCCACAATCAGGCGGCGTTGGCTAAGTCTGCCATCGGTCAGGAAAGCGTCCAGGCTGTCCCGCTCAGCCTCGCCCTGGACGCCGCCGCCGTTGCCAATGGGGGCGTGATGATGACGCCGCACCTGCTCGGCTATGTCACCGGGTCGCAGGGCCAAACGGTGCTGTCATACGAACCACGGCCATGGCTCAACGCAACTTCCCGCCCGACGGCGACCAAGCTCACCGACTTGATGCTCTCGGTCGTCAACAGCCCCCACGGCACCGGAGTCGAGGCGCGTATCCCGGGCGTGCTGGTGGCGGGCAAGACGGGGACGGCCCAGACGTCCGGACCGGATATCGAAACCTGGTTTGTCGCGTTCGCTCCGGTACCTGACCCGACTATCGCCGTGGCCGTGCTGGTCGAGAACCAACCACCTGCCGACGAGTACCAAGGGGGCACAATTGCGGCGCCGATCGCCAAGGCAATTATCCAG
Organism: Acidimicrobiales bacterium; assembly: GCA_049522375.1. GTDB lineage: Bacteria > Actinomycetota > Acidimicrobiia > Acidimicrobiales > Palsa-688 > Fen-671. The sequence continues at coordinate 16,416 of JBEKNX010000034.1, forward strand.
GCTTACCTTCAACCTCCCGGAGGGACGGCACCGTGACGGCGTCGACTGAGATGGCGCGCCATCACCAGTGCCCACTACCAGCCCTAGGCTGTGGCCGACATGGCATCTGAGGTCTTCAGCGAGCGTTACGAACTTGTGCGGCACATAGCACGCGGCGGCATGGCCCAGGTCTACCTGGCTCAGGATCTACTTTTGGACCGGCCCGTCGCCATCAAGGTGCTCTTCCCGGAACTGTCTTCCGACCCGTCGTTCGTCGAGCGTTTTCGGAGAGAGGCACAGGCCGCCGCCAACCTCTCCCACGCCAACATCGTCTCGATCTATGACTGGGGCCAAGGTGAGCACACCTACTTCATCGTCATGGAGTTCATCGACGGCCAGACCCTGTCGTCACTCATTCGCCAGGGACCTCTTGCGCCGGGACGAGCGGCGGCGATTGGTGCAGACATCGCCGGGGCCCTCGATTTTGCCCACCGAAGGGGCGTCATCCATCGGGACGTCAAACCCGGCAATGTGCTCATAGATCGCAACGGGCAGGTCAAGGTAGCCGATTTCGGCATCGCCAGAGCCGTTAGCCACGCCAGCGAAGGCCTGACCCAGACGGGTGCGGTAATGGGCACCGCCACCTATTTTTCGCCCGAGCAGGCGCAAGGCCAACCGGTCGACGCCCGCAGCGACGTTTACTCGCTCGGGGTCGTGCTCTACGAAATGGTCACGGGGCGCCCGCCATTTTCCGGTGACAGCCCGGTAGCCATCGCCTACAAGCACGTCCGTGAATACCCGGTGCTTCCCTCTACCATCAACGAGTCCGTCCCCGCGGAGTACGAAGCCATCGTCATGGCCGCCATGGCCAAGGACCCCGAGGACCGGTACCAGAGCGCGGCCGAACTGCGCGACGACTTGGCCCGCTTCCATCACGGCCAGCCCGTGCTGGCACCGTCTCCCATTTCCGGCGGGCCGACCAGGGCCATGGGCGGCCCGCCTCCGTATTACACCGGCTATGACCGGACCTATGCCAACCATGAGACGCGCGTTCTGGGCGAAATGGAGACCGCCTACCAGCCCCGGTCCGGGCAGGACGGGGGCGACGAGGGTGGGCGATGGTCCCGGGCCGGCTGGTGGGCCTCCCTTTTCGTCGTCCTCCTGGCCGTTCTGGCCGTGCTCGTGTTCTTCATCGGGCGGAACGCCGACTGGTGGGGCAAGCCCACCGACATCAAGGTGCCCCCGGTCAAGGGGGACACGGTGGCACAGGCCAAAGCCGAGCTCAACCAACAGGGCTTCCAGGACATCGTCCAACAGGACCAGCCGAGCACGCTGTACCAGGACGGGCTGGTGATGGGCACATCGCCCGCCGCCGGGGCCGTCGTGCCGCCCAGCCGCACCATTTCCCTGGACGTAAGTACGGGGGCGCCGCTGGCTCTGGTCCCGAGCCTCGAAAAGCAACGCTGCGCCAATGCGGAAACCACTTTGAAATCCAAGAACTTCGCCTACAAGAACGTCGACCAGAACAGCAGCGCGGTCAAGTCCGGACTGGTTATTTCCACCAAGCCGGCCGGGGGCCAGAAGGCCGCGGAAGGAAGTACAGTCACCGTTTACTGCTCGGTGGGACTGGCTAGTACCGTCGTGCCCAACCTTCAGGGGCTGAACCCCGCCCAGGCCGGCGCCAGACTTCAGGCTGACCATCTCCGGGTGGGCGACAAGATCATCACCGTCCCCAGTGCCACGGTCAAGGCCGGGTTGGTGGCGTACAGCTCACCGTCGGGGGGCAACCCTGAACCCTGGAACACCGTGGTCACGCTGTACGTTTCGGACGGCCAGCAGATGACCACCGTGCCCGCCGACCTCATCGGTGAGACAGCCTCTCAGGCTCAGAGAGAACTGGCCAATGTCAACCTCGAACCGGAAGAGGTGTTCGAGCCGGTGACCAACCCGGCCCAGGACGGCCACGTCATCTCGACAAACCCAGCGCCGGGCACGGCCATCCGGCAAGGGTCTGCGGTGACCCTGAACGTCGGCGCGTACACCGGCCCGACCACGACCAAGGCATCGGCCACCACGACGGAGCCGGCCGTGGCGACGACCGCGGCGGTTACGACCGCGCCCACGACCGCGCCCACGACGACGGCGCCGGCCGTGGCGACGACCGCGGCGGTTACGACCGCGCCCACGACCGCGCCCACGACCGCGCCCACGACGACGGCGCCGGCCGTGGCGACGACCGCGGCGGCCGCCGCAACCACGGTCGCGGCGACGACGGGCGTAGCCGCGACCACGCCGTCACCACCCGGCCCAGTTAGGGGTGGCCACCACCATGGAGGGCACTGACGGCGGGGACGGCGTTGACGGCGCCTTCTAGGCCGCACGAGGCGAGCCAGTTCGCCACCAAACGGTGACCGCCGGCGGTCAACACGGCTTCGGGATGGAACTGCACCCCGTCGATCCTCAGCCCGTCGTCCCTGATGCCCATCACCGTACCGTCCTCGGCCCAAGCACTGACCTCGAGGGTGCCCCCAAGGGTCTCCCGCTCGACCACGAGGGAGTGGTAGCGGGTGGCCGTAAGCGGGTCAGGTAGGTCCTGGAAGATGCCTCGGCCGTCGTGGTGGACCTGCGAGGTTTTGCCGTGCAACAGCTGCTCCGCCCGCACCACGTTGGCGCCGAAGGCGTAACCGATGCACTGGTGCCCGAGGCAGACACCGAGCAGGGGGCAGCGGCCCCCGAAGCGTTGGACCAAAGGCACGCTGATGCCAGCGTCCTCGGGCCGCCCGGGCCCGGGCGAGATCACTATCCCGGCAGGAGCGAGGTCCTCCACGTCGTCGAGGCTCAGGGCGTCGTTACGGCGGACGACGGGTTCAGCGCCGAGCTGGCC
>JBEKNX010000035.1:0-19174 GCA_049522375.1 Acidimicrobiales bacterium
AGCACAGGTGCTTGACGCCCGCCCCTTCGGCCGCCGTCCATAGGCGCAAGGCGTCGGCCGCCCTTCGGGCCAGCGGCTTCTCGCAGGCAACGTGCATGCCCGCCGCTATGGCGGCGAGGGTCGGCTCCACATGAGCTTCGTCGGCGGCGGCGTTGTCAAAGACGCTAAGACGTCCGTCCTCCACCAGGTCGCGCCAGTCTGTGTAGTAGCCGTCAAAACCGAACCGGACAGCGGCGTCGGCGACCCGCTCTTCGGTCCGGCCGGCGATAGCCACGAGTTCGGGCCGTACCACGCCGGGCCAATCGATGTAGCTGAGCGTGCGCAGGGCGTTGCTATGAGCCTTGCCCATGAAGCCGTACCCCAGCATCCCGACGCCGGCGCCGGGACGGGGGTCAGGCGAGGCGCGCCGGTAGCCCGGTCCGGGCACCGGGCGCCGGTCGGCTTGGGCCGCTTCAGCTTCCCACGGCACTGGCGCTGCCCCCTATGTCCCCCTCCGCGGCCTCGACCAAACGATGGAGCTCGGCAATGCTTTGGCGCACCGCCCCGTGCTCGTCGTAGCCGTAGTCCGGGTGGAGATGGTCTATCTCGACGGCCAGCAGGCCCTCGTAGCCGACCGCCGCCAGCGACCGGACGATCGGGGCCATGTCGATCAGCCCCGCGCCCACGGGAGTGCTGGAGAAGAAGAACCATTCCGCCGGTGAAACCCCCTGGCGCACCTTCAAGTCCTTGATGTGGGTGGCGAACACGTATTTCGCCAATTTCTCCATCGCTGCCAACGGGTCGTCCAGGAGCCGCAGGAAATTGCCGGTATCGAAGTTGACCCCGAAATAGGGTGAACCGATCGCCTCCACCAACCAGAGCATTTCGCGGGCGGTGTAGTCGCCGTGGTTCTCCGCCGCCAGCCTGACCCCACGGCGTTCGGCCTCGGGGACCGCCTCCTTGAACCAGGCCGCCAGCACTTCCAAGCGGGGCTGGCGGGGCAGGTAACGGTAGTCGCCGGAGCCCGGGCCCGGTGTCACCCGCATGACCGTGGCACCGATCCGCTCGGCGTTGGCGACCTGAGCCACCATGTCCTCGAGGGCGGCGCGGTTCGTGCCGTCTTCAAGCCCCTGCGGGTGACCCCAGGCGTAGACCCGCTCCAGGCCGTAATCGTCGAGGCGCGCTTTCAAGTCCCGGAACCATGACGCCTCCAGGGTGGGAAAGAAACACGACTCGAGCGAAACGCCGTCAACTCCCATTTCCACCGCAAAGGAGAGGAAGTCCTCCATCGTCATGGGCCGGTCCGGCACGGGCTGCCCCTCGTACACCTCACCGAAAAACCTATGGAAACAGTAACTGTCGATCCCTATCTTCATGTTCCTGGCCCTATCTTTCATGCTCCGGGCCCCCGGGCGGGAAGGCTCGAGACCTCCAGCGCGTCCAGGGATATGTGGCTCGTTACCCCTGCCGGATCTTCCGAGTACCAGTAGGCGACCGAAGCCACGTCGTCCGATCGAGCCAGGTAGCGACCGTCCGGCCGCCACCCCAGATCCTGGATGGTCACCTTCAACTTGCGCTCGAAGTTGACCGGGTCGGGGAGGTGCCACCGGTACATGCCGAAACGGGTCTGCGAGCGGTAAAGACCGTCTGGCCGGATGACCTGGTGCAGCCCGAGGAAGCTCGACGAGTACGTCGAGTACCCCTGGCCCGGGACCTCGAAGTCCCAGGCTCCGCCGAAGTAATCCTCCGTGCCCGTCCCGCAGATCGTCGGGTAAGCCTCGTCGTCGAAGAAGAACTTCATCTCTCCCTCGCCCCACCACCCGGGCGAGTTCACCCCGACCGCCAGGTAGGTGCCGACATAACTACCGCGGCCGGCCGCCCCGTCGAGGACCGTGAACACCTCGCCGGAGGGCACGGGGTTCGCCCGCCGCCAGGTGGCGTGCAGGTAGCCCAGGTCGTCGGGGATCTCTCCCAGCCCGTAGTCGACCTGGTAGTAGACCACCTGGTCTGCGGGCCCGAGGTTCTCGATGCTGATGCGGGCGGACTTACGGAAGGGCATGGGGAAGTAGCAGTTCATCCCGCCGTGGGGGGCCACCACTATCGGTTCGGAGACCAGCGGAGCGAACTCTCCCCAGCCCTGGCAGAAAAAGTCCCCCAGCGGGACCACCACCGCCGGCGCCTCGTCCAGGCCGTCCCAGCTCATCCGCAGGACCATCGAACGCCAGGCGTCAGGGCGGGTGGTGAGCCAGAGGTGCTCGATCACTCCCTGCCCCTCGATGGCCGCCAGCTCCAGCGTCTCACCGGCCGGGACGACCCGGCTGGGCGAAACCTTCCACCCGGCGCCGAGGTCCCGGGCCGCGATCGCCCCGGTGCCCTCGGTCGCCCTTCCCCCGCCGCCTCGTTGGCCGGACGGGTTCTCCGCAGTTATGGCCCGACTTTCGACCCGGCTTAGACGGGCCGCGGTCAGTCGGGGCGAATGACCAAAATCTGCTGGCATGGTTCAGCCCTCCGGCGAGAGGTCGTAGGTGGCGCCGGCGACGAGCACCCCGGGCGACGGCGGGGACAGCACCGTTGCGCCGATGCGAACCCGCTCGACCCGCACGGAGCCGTGAACGACTTCGAGCTGGACGCGGCGGGCACCCGACGCCTCGACGGTCTGGGCCAGCATGCCCCAGGACGCACCGCTGGACCAGAACCAGCGCGCCGTTTGCGGCGCCTCGGCAAAGCTCATCACCCCGCGGCGGCCGTCGTAGTCGAACCCGGTCAGGGCGACGACAAGTCCCCAGCTCGACATGGCGCGGGCGTAGTGGTGGCCGCATTCCATCTCGTCGAACGGGTTGCGGCGGCCACCCGAGAAGCGTTCCCGCGCTGCCTTTACGACGTCTTCAGCCAGTTCCCTCTCCCCGGCCTGGACCAGGCCGAGGGCATAGACGTACTCGAGGCCCGTCCACACCTCGGACCAGTAAGGCATGGGGTGCTCAGGAAGCCCGTTCGGGTACGAAAGGACGATGTGCCCGCGCTCACCGTGAACGGCGTAGGTGCGCTTGAAGTTGGTCCAATCGCCGAAGTCTTCGACGTAGTTGAGGCGGTGGATGCTGTCCAATGCGGCGGCGACGTGGCCGGTGTCGAGCACGCCACCAAGCCCTACCAGGCGCCCGTACGTGTCACCAAGCAGTTGGTCGACCAGGCAACCGTCCTCGACCTGGAACTCAGGGTTGTTCGGATCTTGTGCACCCATATTCGTATGCCTCAGGCGCGGGGCGACCTTGGAAAAATCACCCGGCGGCATCACCTTTTGCTGGTAATACCCGCCATTGAAGAGCAGCGCCTCGGTCGAGGCAGCCCCGGCCGCGAACATCTCCCGGCAGGTCTTGGCGAACTCGCCGTCTCCGGCGGCTTCGGCCATCACGGTCGCCGCCTTCAATGCCGCCAGGTACCAGGTCTGGACCTCGGGGTTGGGGCCGTAGTACTCGATGTCCATGGTGTTGTGCTGTGCGCCCTCGGCCACGCCGTCGCGGTCCTCGTCCCAGCCGCCTTTGATCCAGGCAAACTCGATTGAGCGCCGGCAAGCCGGCCAGAGCCTGTTCAGCCACTCGTCGTTGCCTGACAGCCGCCACTCCCTGAACAGCTTGACCACGCAACCGAACTGGCCGTCGGCGGCAACGTGGGGGTACTCCTGTGCCCTGGCCAAGGGCAGCATGACCCGGAAGCTCATGGCCCCGTCATCTCCGGTGGCGTGCAGGTACTCTACCTCGCGCATCTGGCGGGCCATCGAGGCGAACAGGAACGCCGTGGCGAGCACGTAGTTCCAGACGTGGGTGCACGACCCCAGGCAACTGCCCACGTTGTCCAGGCAGCCCTCCCAGCCCAATGGGGTGCCGTCGGCGGTACGAAAGAACGTCTGGCTCCTCAGGGTGCTGAGGTTGAACAGCGCCACCTCTTTTACCGCTGGGCTGAGGTCGCTGGACCAGAACGAGGATACGAATTGCTCGGTGACCCTCCTCAAGTCGGCGAGACGGCCCACCTGATGGCGCAAGACGTCCCAAGCATCCGCAAATCCTTTCGTGTAGAAGTTCCCGACCGTGTCCGGTCCGGCTGCGCCGGCGGGCCCGGGTCGGGGGGCCCAAACCCAGGAGCGGCGGTTGGGGAAGTGCCATCCCAGCAGGAACTCGACCTCGGCCCGCTCATGCGGCCCCAGGGCTCGGTGGGCACCCAGCGTGGCGGCAACGGCGGGCCCGTAATCCGCCCCCGGCGAACCGCCCTCGACCCCGAAGGTACCGGCCACCGGCTCGCCGGTCTCCACGTACCCCCGCCACATGGTCCCCAGGCCCTGGTTCCACTTCCCGATCTCCCAGCTTGGCCCCACCCAAGCACCCTCACCCAAGACGGCCGCCGCCAGAGTTCCCCATTCCTCCTCGTCCCGTCCAAAGACCTCGTCAGAGAGTAGGTAACCAACGAGCCCAAGTTCGGTGCGAGGGCTGGCCGACGGACGACTCAACAATCCCCGGTCGCGGCCCGAGTGGCCAATGAGGGCTTCTGCGGAGAACATCACGCTACATTCGAGCGGCTCGTCAGAAACGGACTCCAAGCTCACCCGGACGGCCGCGATGGGTAAGCCGCTCAGCTCCTCGTCTCCGGGGACCAGGGGGTTGAACACCTCCACGCTGGCCCGGACCGGGAAATGCTGGTCGGCGAGCAGTACCCGGCCGAAGGGGTACGTAGCCTCGAACTCGCACTGCGCGAAACGGGGCAAGCCGGCCAGTGCCACCCGGGAACCCTCTTGGCCCTCCACCTCCTCGTTGAACAAGGCACCCTCGAGCAGCCGGGCCTGGACCGGGGTCTGGGGCCCGGCCACCCGGCACGCCAGGAAGGTGAGCCCAGAGCTCAGCCCCTTGGAGGGATGGTTCTCCAACTCCCAGTCTCGGAACTGACCCCGTCCCCCAAACCCCACCGTTCCCGTGCCGATCCCGCCTACCGGCAGTGAAATATGTACCCGGTCGTCGCCCAAGTAGCGCCGCGCTACCGGCCAGCTGGGACCCGTCGCCATCGAAGCCATATCTTGTCCTCTCTCTGTCAGGTACGACCGCTCCTCTGCCGTCTGTCGCCTACCGCGATATGCCGCGATAGCTGATCCCTTCCATCAACCTCCGCTGCAGGAAAATAAAGGCGATCACTGCCGGAACGGAAAGAAGCGACACCCCGGCGAAGATCGCTCCAATTTCACCGCCTCCCATGGCCGACTGTTGGTAGTAGAGAGCCAGCGGCGCGGTCATCCGGTTCGGGTTACTGATAAATAAGTTCGGCCAGAAAAAGTCGTTCCAGATGTACTGCCCCGTGATCACCATTACTGCCGATATCGCCGGCCACGACATTGGGACCATGATGTGACGGATGATCTTCATGTGACCGGCGCCATCGCAGCGGGCCGAATCGTCGAGGTCTCTCGGGATCGTCCGGAAATGCTGGCGCAGGATGAACACACCCAAGACCTGGATAAGGGCGGGGACGATCAGGCTGGCTTGGGTGTTCAGTAGGTGCATGTACTTGACCACGACGAACTCGGGGACCGCCTCAACCTGGGTAGGTATGGTCAAGGCAACCAGGAAAAGCGTGAACAGCACTTCTCGACCACGGAACTCGATGCGAGCAAAGGCATACGCGGCCAGCACGCTTACCACTGCTGCTCCCACCACCACAGACACCGTCACGAGCACAGAGTTCAACATGTTCTCCAGGAACGGCGTGGCCGAGAACAGGTCCCGGTAGCTGGCCAAAGTGACGTGGGCCGGGAACCACACCGGGGGGAGGTTGAACTGGTCGCTGGGCAACTCGATCGACTGGAGCACCACCCAAACAACCGGCATCAGCATCAGGACGCCGCCAAGCACCAACAGGGCGGCAATGAAGAACCTGCCCACTCGCGCCCGGGCCTTTGCCCGGGGGCCGTCTTTCTGTGTGCGGGCCCCGGTAGGGACCGTCAACGCCACCGCCACCGCTCGCTCCCTTCCTCACCGCGACGGTCACGTCGGGCCGGGGCGCTCCTCTCAAACGCGCTCAAAGTGCACCCACCGCCTGGCCAGCACGCCCATGACCACCAAGAAGCTTATTAAGATCAGCACATTGATCAGCGAGACCACGGCGCTGTACCCGAACTGGTAGTTCTGGAAGGCGTCGTGATAGATATAGAGCACGACCGTCTGGGTGGCGATACCAGGGCCCCCATTGGTATCGATCAGGGGCCACGTAAAGATCTCGAACGCCCCGATACACGCCGTGACCGATGCCAGGAAGGTGGCCGGGGACAGCATGGGTAACGTGATCCTGCGAAACCGCCCCCAGCCGCCCGCACCGTCGATAGAGGCAGCCTCGTACAGTTCGCTCGGGATACTCTGGAGCCCGACTAGGAAGATGATGAAGGTAAAACCGAGCGTCGCCCACACGTCAATTATCACCAGGCCCGGTAATGACCAAGTACTAGACGCGAGCCAGTTCGGCGGGCTGATCCCTAACTTGCTCAGGTAGTAGTTCAAGGGGCCGGTCTCCCCGGCCAGTACATAAGACCAGATCAACGCCACCACGCCAGCCGACATCAGAAAGGGTGTGACGATGGCCGTCCGCACCCAATAACGCACGGCTCGCGACCGCACGCTCGTTACCGCCAGGGCCAGGCTAAGCGCCAACACCAAGTGGATGGTCGTCGTCATGATGTCGAACAACAACGAATTGAGCAGTGTCCGGCCGAGCTGGGTATCGTGGGCAACGGACCGGAAGTTGGCCAACCCCACGAAGTGCGGGGCAGATATCAAGTCCCACTGTACGAACGAAATAATTACGATGCCGATGAGCGGGATCCCGATGAACGCCAAATAGAGGAGCAGAGCGGGGCTTAGAAGTGTATAGGCCGCGAACGGCTGGCGGCTGCCCACCTTGCCGCTCCACAGGCGATGGACAACGGTCCGTGACCGTCGAGCGGTGTTCGTTGCCATGGTCCCGTCCTGCCTAGAGATAACCGGGTCCAGTACCGATTGCCGTCATCAGGGACCAGCAAAGCGTGCCCAGCGAGTCCCTGTCGACCTTCGGCCTGCGGGTTGTACGCCGCCCGCCGCAGAGCTCGCGTGGCGGGGCCGCCTCGAGGAGATCAGCCCTCGAGGCGGCGGCCCGGACCTGGCCCACCAGGGTCATACTTTTTGAGCCATGAGCGAGTTGGAGGTATCTTCCATGGTCTTCATCCCCTGCGCCGGCGACACCGCGCCGCTCAGGATTTGTTCCCAAGCCGTGCTGATCTCGGTCTCCACCGCGCCGGCGTTGGGGACGCCCACGATCATGGTGGAGTATGCGAGCTCCTTGGTGAAGTAGTCCGTGCCCGGGGGGTAGTTCTTCAAGAACGAACTAGTAGTCGCCACGGACTTACGGATCGGCATATCACCACCAAAGGAAACCACTGGTCCTTGCTGGAACTCGTCCGAGATGGTCCACTTGATAAACGTCCACAGCGCAGCCTTCGCCTTCGAGGACTTGAACATGGGGAAGCCCCCGACCCCTACGGGTGTACCCGAAGCCTTCAACTGCGGCCAAGGTACGATCACGAACTGCTCGTTGATCTGGCTTTGAGGGAACGGGATGTTGACGTTGGGCCAGATTCCACCCCCGAACATCCCGAGTTTTCCGCCGGCGGCCTCAGTCCACTGGTTATAGGAGCCCCCGGGCTCGTTGCACAGCTTCTTTACCACCAAGTTCCGGAAGAAGGTCGCCGCCTCGATCGCCGCCGGGTTGTTGGCCACGCACTTGCTCTGCGTCGGGCTCATGATGGACCCACCCGCGGTCAGCACCCAAGGGTACACCTCGGTGAACGGCCCCGGCACCGGCGTCCCCAAGGCAAAGCCGTACCGGTTGGGGGCATCGGCGATCGCCGTCGCCGCCTTTACAAAGTCGTCCCACGTCCAGTCCGGGCTCGGGATGGGGACGTTGTACTGCTTGAACACCGGCTTGTTGATCCACATCGACATGACGTTGTAGCCGATCGGGAGGAAGTAAGTCTGCCCGTTTATATTATCCAACTGCCGGAAGTTGGCCAGCATGTGAGGGTCAAGGTCGTTGTAGTAGGCGTTGACGGCGGACTCGTCGCTGGCGATGTAACTGTTGAGCGGGTCGAGGACGCCACGCTCTTCGAACAACAGCATCCCTTCGGTGGCGATGTAGGCGGTGTCCAGGGGCAGCCCGCCGGCCAGTCGGGTGGAGACCGACTGGAAGAGCCCGACCCAGCTGTTGGCTGGGATACCGATCAGGTTGAGCGTGATCCCGAACTGTTTGGTGAAACCAGCCAGGAATGCCTCAGCCTTCTTGGCCGCCGACGCCGTCGCGTACAAGGCAACCGTAAGGATATCGTCCGCGGGTGCGTTCTTCTCGGGCGCCAGGTGGACGAGCTGGCGGAGCTGGCGGTTGGCGGGTAGGGAAAGGGCCGCTGCCGTCGCTGCCGCTCCCGTGAGGAACTCGCGGCGTGTAACCCCTTTTGCCGGCACCATAGTGGTTTTCTCGTTCATAGGAACCTCCGGGTTTCTTCGCTAGTCATTGTGGACGGTTGTTCCGGACAGTTGTCCGTTTCCTGCATGTTGCCCACTACGTGCGCAGTGAGCGCCCGGCGCGGGGACTTGTTGATCTAAAACGTCGGCGACGTCGCATTTCAGGCCGCCCTCGGACGGCAGGAGCCGCGGTGGTGCAGTTCGAACTCGAACACCCGGACCTTGCGGCGCTTTCGGCCCCCTTCGAGCCTGGCGAACAAGAGCTCGACAGCGGCATCGGCCATGGCCCGCACGGGCTGGCCCAGGGTCGTCAGCGGTGGGTCGGTCAGTTCGGCCCACGGTGGGTCGTCAATGGAGACCAGCGAGACGTCCTCGCCAACCCGTAAGCCGGCTTGCTTGACAGCATGGAGGACACCCACCGCCATGAGGTTGTTGGCTACCAGGAGCGCGCTCGCCCCGGCTTCGAGCAGCTCGCTGGTGGCGGCCACGCCCCCTTGGAACCGGAAATCACCGTAGGCGACCAGAGGACGCCGCCGGGCGGCCGACATCGCTTGCTCGTAGCCCTTCAGGCGTTCGGCCGCGGTTTCGACCCGTGTCGGGCCACTTACGAAACCTATGGTGGTGTGGCCGCAGGCAAGCAGGTGCTCCGTACCCATCCGCGCCCCCTCGACGTTGGCGGCCAGGACGGCATCGGCGCGCCGGTCGACGACCGCCCGGTCGAAGGCGACGACGGACGTGCCGTGGTCGATCAACTCGCTGATCTCGGGCGCGCCGGCATCGGTAGGCGAGATGATGGCCCCCGCCACCCGCTCAGCGGCGAGCACGCCCAGGTAATCCCGCTGTTTGGCCGGATCCTCGTCGGTGTTGCAAAGCAGTACCCGGTAGCCCTTGCGGTAGGTAGCGTCCTCCACCGCCCGTACCATCTGGGTGAAGTGAGGGTTTTCGATGTCCGAGATCACGACGCCTATCATCTGAGCCTGCTGGCGGCGCAGGTTGCTGGCCGTCCGGTTGGGCCGGTAGCCGAGCTCGTTGATGACGGCCTGGACCTGTTCGCGCTTCGCCTCGGCCACCGTGGCGCTGCCGTTGAGCACCCGGGACACGGTGGCGGGCGATACCCCCGCCAGCTCGGCGACATCTCGGATTCGGAACCGCGGACGTAGCTGCGCGACCACCTTGATCCTTTGGTGGACCTAAGAGAACATGTTTCAGCAACCCATTTCAGAAATCGGTTTCAATTGCGACGGACTCTAGGACCGCGCCAACGCCTTGTCAAGCAACCTCGGTTAGCGCGCCGCGCACGCCGGCTGGTACCGGGGCCCGGCACGAAGTAGACAAAGGAGCAATGAGCGCTACGAACCACCTCGGCCAGGCCGTCGGCGAGCCTGTCCCGGGTTGGGCCCCCCGCCCGGCACCGGGGCCCCGCACTTTGACCGGGCGCTGGTGCCGGCTCGAGCCTCTGGACCCGGCCCGCCACGCAGAGGACTTGTACCGGGCCAACCGCATGGACGAGCAGGGCCGGATGTGGACTTACCTTTCCTACGGGCCGTTCGAGGACCTCGAGACCTACCGCCAGTGGCTCAGGGGTGCGGCCGGCGGCGAGGGCCCGATGTTCTTCGCCATACTGGCCGGGGAACACCAACGGCCTGTCGGCGTGGCTGCCTACCTGCGGGTAAAACCGGCGGACGGCAGCATCGAGGTCGGGCACCTGGCGTTCAGCCCGGCACTGCAGCGCACGACGGCCGCCACCGAAGCCATGGCCCTCATGATGGCGACGGCTTTCGACGAGCTCGGGTACCGCCGGTACGAGTGGAAATGCGACGCCCTCAACGCTCCGTCCCGGCGCGCCGCTGTGCGCCTCGGCTTTGTTTATGAGGGGACGTTCCGCCAGGCGACGGTGGTACGGGGGCGCAACCGCGACACCGCCTGGTTCTCGGTCACCGACACCGAATGGCCGAGGGTCAAAGAGGCTTTCCGGCGCTGGCTGACGCCGGGCAACTTCGGCCCCGACGGCCGCCAGCGCGTCGCCCTGTCCGTTCTCACCCGGCCCGTCGACGAGTAGCCCCCATGCGGTGGACCGTGCACTATCCGAGTGGAGGGCCCGGCGCCCACGCCAACGGGTCGAGCGTGCCCTCGACGGCGGCCTGGGCGACATCGGTCAGCAACAGGTTGTGGTTGCGGGCGTACGCCCGCAGGCGCGAGAACGCTTCCGCCAAGTCAAGGCCCGCCCGCTCCGAGATCACACCTTTGGCCTGCTCGATCACCACCCGGCTGGTCAGGGCCCCCGAGAGCTGCTCGTTGAGGCGTTGAGCCTCGGTGGCGGCCCGGCGTTGTAGGACGCTGATGGTGGCCAAGTCGGCGAAGGCCTGGGCCACGACTACGTCGCGCTCGTCCATGGGCTCCGGCCCCACGTGGAACAGGTTGAGCGCTCCCACGGTCACCTGCCGCAGGCGCAGCGGCAGGGCGGAGGCCGACTGGAAACCGGCCTCGATCGCCACGGCTGAGAACCGCGGCCACCGTCCTGTCGCGGCCCGTAACATCTCGTGCTCGACGCGTGCCCCGGTGTTGAAGGCGTCCAGGCAGGGGCCCTCCTGGGCCTGCAGCTCGAAAACCTCCAGGACGCGCATCGCCTCGCTGGACGAGGCCACCAGACGGAGGTCTCCTTGCGGAGATGCGAGCATCACCCCGGCGGCCGAAGCGCCCAGAAGGCTCACACAACGGTCGGCCAGCCCCGTCAACAGGTCGATGACATCATAGGTGTCGACCAGGGTGTCGGCCATCTCGACCAGCGACCGGATCAGGGATTCTTCTCGCCCCATGTCATTCCAAGCGTAGGGTCATTCCAAGCGTAGGGTTATTCCAAGCGTAGGGCCCGCGACACGACGTCCCGGGCGACATCGTTGAGAGGGCGCTCTTGACTGAAGGCGTAGGACCGCAGGCGGATGAGCGCCTCGGTCACGCTGACACCGAGCTGGGCCCCTCGCCCAGGGTGTACTGAAGGTCCTCGATCAGGGCGCTCACCCCATTGGTGGTGCACAACGACCCCTGGGGTATGTCGCCGGACATGAGCATGATCCCGCTGCCCGAGACACCGATGACGCTCGTGGCCACCTCGCACAGGTGCGCCGCCGGCGCCCCATCGCCGGAGAGCTCGGCCAGGATCCGGCGCAGCCGCTCACCGGCCATGCGCCGGCCCCCTGTTTACCGCCGCCCGCAGGTCGACCACGTGACGCTCCTTCGCTCTAAGGGGAAGGCGTCAACAGGGACCGGACCAACGCTCGCCCGGGCCCGGGTCAAACGGGCCCACGGCCCACCCCTACTCCGGGGGCGGACAGCCGGGTGCGGGCACTAGGCCTGCTCCATTTGTTGGCTAACGTCGACGGTGGCGTCCCGGCACGTTGGCCCGCCTCAACGGGTAGCTTGGCCACCTTGAACCGGCTCGCCGACCAGCCCAGCCCTTACCTCCGCCAGCATGCCGGCAACCCGGTCGACTGGTGGCCCTGGTCCGACGAGGCCTTCGCCGAGGCCCGCCGGCGGGATGTCCCGGTGCTCATATCGGTCGGGTACTCCGCCTGCCACTGGTGCCACGTCATGGCCCACGAAAGCTTCGAGGACGCGGCGGTGGCGCAGATCCTCAACACCCACTTCCTGGCCATCAAGGTGGACCGGGAGGAGCGCCCGGACGTCGACGCCGTCTATATGGAGGCCGTCCAGCTCGTCAACGGCAGCGGCGGATGGCCCATGACCGTACTGGCCCTGCCCGACGGCCGGCCGTTCTGGGCCGGCACCTACCTGCGCAAGACGGTGTTCCTGCGGCTCCTCGGCCAGGTGTCCGAACTGTGGGCCGGCCAACGCCCATCCATGGAGGACGACGCCGCCCGGTTATCGGAGGCGGTGCGCCACGGCGCCGAGCTCCCCGCGCCCGCCAGCACAGCCGGGCCTGCCCTGCCTCATAGCCTCGACGCGCCCGGCACGGGGACGGTAGACGACCTCGCCTGGCCCGGGGCCGTAGGCGGGCCCGGTGCCGGCGACGACGCCCTGGCCCGGGCGGCCAAGGCGTTGATAGCCCGGTCCGACCCCGAGTGGGGCGGCTTCGGGACCGCCCCCAAGTTCCCCCAGCCCGCGTCGCTCGACGTGCTGGCGCAGTACTTCTGGCGTTCCGGGGAGCTCATCGCCCTGGCCACGATGTGCCGGGCACTCGATGCCATGAGCTCAGGCGGTATCTACGACCACCTGGGCGGGGGCTTCGCCCGCTACAGCACCGACCGTTACTGGCTGGTCCCCCACTTCGAGAAAATGCTCTACGACAACGCCCTGCTGGTACGGGCCTACACCCGGGCCTGGCAGTTGACGGCCGCGCCTCGCTACCGGCAGGTAGTGGAGGAGACCGTCGCGTACCTGCTCAGGCCGCCCCTACGGCTGGCGGCGGGGGCGTGGGCCTCGGCCGAGGACGCCGACAGTGAAGGCGAGGAGGGCCGTTTTTACGTTTGGGAGAGGAGCGAGGTCGAGCAGGTAGCCGGGGCGGCCGCGGCCGATTGGTACGGCGCCACGGCCGCCGGCAACTGGGATGGCAAGAACGTCCTGTGGCGACCGGAGCTGGGCGACCTCCAGCGACCAGCGGAGATCGAGCAGGCCCGGGCAAGGTTGCTCGCGCGCCGGGAGCGCCGGGCCCGCCCCGGCCTGGACGGCAAGGTGCTCACCGAGTGGAACGCCATGGCCGTGTCTGCCCTGGCCTATGCCGGAAGAGCCCTGGACCGGCCGGCATGGGTCGCCGCCGCCACCGAGACGGCCGAGCTCCTGGTCCAGGAACTGCGCGGCGCCGACGGCCGTTGGCAGCGGTCCTGGCTCCCGGGCATCGTCGGGCCAAGGCACCTGGCGTGCTCGGCCGACTACGCCTGGCTCGTCGAGGCGTTTACGCGCTTGAGCGAGGCCACGGGCGAGGCGAGATGGATGGGCGAGGCCCGAGCCGCGGCCGATGCCCTCATCGAATTGTTCTGGGACAACCAGGGCGGTGGCTTTTTCACCACCGGGGACGACGCCGAGCAGCTCATCGCCCGCATGAAGGACATCCACGACGGCGCCGTCCCCTCCGCCAACGCCACCGCCGCCCTGGCCCTGGCCCGCCTGGGGGAACTCACCGGGGTACCCCGCTACGAAGAGGTCGCCCAGCAGACTGTCCGAGCCCTGGGACCGGCCCTGGCCGCCAGCCCTGCGGCGTTCGCCGGGACGGTGGTGGCGGCCGACTACCTGGCCGGGCCGACGCGCCAGGTGGTCGTCTCGTCGGCCGACCTGGCCCTCGTGCGACCGGTCTGGGCCCGTTACCTCCCGGGCACCGTGCTGGCCTGGGGCGAGCCCTACCCGTCGCCGCTATGGGAGGGACGTGACGATGCCGCCGCCGCCGGTCTGGTCTTTGTGTGCGAGGGCTACAGGTGCCTGCTGCCGGTCAGCGAGGCGGACCAGGTGGACGCTCTGCTCGGACCGCCGCGACCATCCACCTATCGCGCCGGCTGAAAGGGCACCATAGAACCGGTGCTCATCAGTTCGGGCCTGCGGGCCCCACTGCGGACTATGCCGATCCGCCACGACAAGCCCGGGACGACGTTGCGCCTGATGGTCGTCGCCACCGGCGAGCGGCACTGCATAGGGATAGATCTCGCCTCGGGCGCCCTGGTCAGGGCGTGGGCCGCGGAGCTCGTCGACTCCCGCCTCCAGCCCTACGACGTTGTGGAGGTGGTGGTCACCGACGACCCCGACCTCGTCCCTGACCCGGCTCAGCCGGAGGCCGTCGTGATCGCCGGCCGCCCTGAGGTCAGCGGCCGCCTGACCGGCCGGCCGGCGCAGCGCCTTATCCGGCCACTGCTGCACCCCGAGAACACCCCACTGCTCGGCTCACATGGCCCTACGGTGCCGTTCTGGGAGCGCCGCCCCGACCATCCTTCGGTCGCGTTGGCCGAGCCCAGGGCTCCTCTGGTCGTCACGGCCGAGCCCGAGGGACTGTGGTGCCACTTTCCCTGGGACGGGCGCCCGCAGGTCCTAGCCTGTACCGACCCGCGTCTCGCCGCTTCCCTGCACCGGGCACGGACGACCATGACCGACGTCCGGCCCGGGACCCACATCGTCGTGGCCCTGCAGCCTCCGGTGGACGGCTACTGCCACAAGGTCATCGAAGCGCTGGTCCCTCGCCGCTAAGACTTGAAGCCGGTGGCGAGCTCCTCCGACATGGCCCAGCCGAACACGATCAACGCGTCCCGCCGGTCACCGTCGACGGCACCCATCAGCTCGATCACCTTGGGGTCGACGTCCAGGTCTTCGGGCTCGTAGTCGAACACGGGGCACGGCGACCCATCGCCGCGGACCACGAAGCTGCGGTCGTCCACCCGCCCTTCAGCACCAAAGCGCTTGGCCAGGCGCCGCGACCACGCCCGCTCCTCTCCCGAGACCTTGTAGCCGGGACGAGGGCAGATGTCTTCCAGACCGGAGAAGGCGGCAAAACCGCCGGGCTCCCGCAGGCGGGTAGCCACGAGCACGTCCTCGTCCGGGAAGGCCAGGACCGCCTTGCGGAACTGGTCGGCGCGCAGAGCGTCGAGAACTGCCTCCCTCTCGGCGCAACGTTTCACCGACACCAGGCCCCACAGCACGCATGGCGTGCCCCCGATGCGCTCGAGCGTGCAGAACGAAAACCCGACCAGGCGACCTTCGTCGCGGACCTGGGAGACCAGGACCCATTCGTCCCTCTGCTTGGAGAGCAAACCGATATCCAGGCCAGCCGGCCCGTCGGCGACTATGTCGGCCATATCGGCGAGCTCGCCATCTGAAAGCGCGGTGCAGTCCTTGGTCTCGACATCGAACGTCATGTCGGCTAATCACTCCTCATTGGCTGGCGACCAGTTTAAAGGTTAGCCGCTCCGAACGCCTCCGTTCCACAAACAGGCAGGTCCGAGCAGTACACGCAGCTCGGCCAGCAGCCCTGGGCTGGCGTTGACATTGAACTCCTGGGCCAGGCGCACCATCTTGGTGCCCACGTGCAGGTACACGGGCGAAGGGCCGGGGTGCTCGGTCAGCAGCTCCCGCAACCGGGCGACGCGGTCGTCATCCAGAGCGCCCGGGGCCAGCACGACGTGCAACGGTTCGGCACCGTCCAGGACGAGCTGGGGGCGCTTGAGCTCCGAGCAGATCAATTTGGGCACGTCGTCGCGAAGGTCGAGCCTGCCCTTGACGCACACAACGGCGTCGTCGGCCAGGAGATAACCCATCTGGGTCATAGTGCGGGGGAAGACGAACACCTCGATCGAGGACTGCAGGTCCTCCAATACGAAGGTGGCCATCAGCTCGCCGCGCTTGGTGTACTTGCGGGCCAGGCCGGTGACAACGCCGCCCACCCAGCGGTCCCCGTTCCATCCCCCCCCGCCGCCGCCTCCATAGCCGCCGGCCCCATTACCGCCGATATGGCCGCCGCCGGCGCCATTGGCACCGGCCGCTTCGTTCCCGCTACCGACCCCCCCTTCCCGGCCCGCGCCCTCCTCCCGCAGGTCGAGAATGGTGCAGTCGGCGTGGCGCCGCAGCGCCGCTTCGGCCCCGACCAGGGGGTGGTCGCTCACGTACAGGCCCAGCATCTCCTTCTCGAAGGAGAGCTTGGTGTGCTTGTCAAACTCGTTGTCAGGGATGGGCACCCGGGTGTCGTCGAAGATCTCTCCCCCGCCGCTCTCCCCGAAGAGGCTGAGCACGCCCTGGTCGGCTTCCCGGCGCCGAGCCAGGGTGCGGTCCACCACCTGCTCCAAGACCAGGCACAAGCCTTGGCGGGGATGGCCCAGCGAGTCGAAGGCGCCCGCCTTGGCCAGTGACTCGACAGTGCGCTTGTTGAGCACGACCGGGTCGACCCGCCGGCAGAAGTCGTAGAAGTCCCGGAACGGGCCGCCCGCCTCCCGCTCGCCGACTATGCGCTCGACCAGGCCCTCGCCCACGTTGCGGATGGCCGACAGGCCGAAGGGGACCACGCCCCCGCCCGTGCCCTGGCCCTTTTCCGCGGCGCGCACGGCGGTGAAGTCGGACGCCGAGAGATTGATGTCCGGGACGAGGACCTCGATGCCCATAGACCGGCACTCGCTCAGGTACACGGCCATCTTGTCCTTGTCGTCTTTCACGCTGGTGAGCAGGCAGGCCATGTACTCGACGGGGTGGTTCGCCTTGAGCCACGCCGTCCAGTAGGCGACCAGGCCGTAACCGAAGGCGTGGCTCTTGCCGAAGGCATAGTCGGCGAACGGCTCGATTATGTCGAAGAGGGCCGTGCCGATGGTTCGGCCATAGCCGGTGCGCTCGCAGCCGTCGACGAACTTCTCCCGCTCCTGGGCCATGATCTCGCGCACCTTCTTGCCCGCCGCTTTGCGCAGGGTCTCGGCTTCGACGAGGGTGTAACCGGCGAAACGTTGGGCCACGCGGAGCATGGACTCCTGGTAGATCATGAGGCCGTAGGTGTCGCTCAGCACGTCCGCCATGTCCGGGTGCAGGTAAGTGATGGGCTTGCGGCCGTTCTTGCGGTCGGCGTAGTCGTTGTGCATGTTGGCCGCCATGGGCCCGGGGCGGTACAGCGCCACCAGGGCGGCCACGTCGCCCAGGTGAGTGGGGGCCAGGGACCGGACCAGGGCGCGCATGTTGGCCCCTTCGAGCTGGAACACCCCTACCGTGTCTCCCCGCTGCAACAGCTCGTAGGTGGCTGGGTCGTCGACGGGCAGGTCGTCGATGTTGGGCCTGGTCCCCGTGTTGAGCTCGATCATGTCGAGCGTCCGCTCGATCACGCTCAAGTTGCGCAGGCCGAGGAAGTCCATCTTGAGCAGCCCGAGCTCTTCGACGGCGTGCATTTCGTACTGGGTAACGATGGGCGCGTCTTCGGGCCGGCCTCCGGGCTCGGGCTTGCGCTGGACCGGGAGGTGTTCGGTCAGGGGGTCGTTGGAGATCACGACGGCAGCGGCGTGGATGCCGTCCTGGCGACGGAGGCCCTCGAGGCCCTTGGCCACGTCGACCACCCGCTTGACGTCCGGGTCACCGGCGTAGGCGTCCCGCAGCTCAGTGGCGACCTTGTAGCCGTCGGCATGCTTGGGGTCCTCCCGGAAGCAAGCCCACAACGGGGTGTCCCGGCCCATGATCAGAGGCGGAATCAGTTTGGCTATGCGGTCCCCCACGCTGTAGGGGTACCCGAGCACCCGGGCCGCGTCCCGCACTGCCGCCCTGGCCTTGATGGTCGAAAAAGTGACGATCTGGGCCACGTGGTCGGGCCCCCAGCGATCTGAGGCGTAGCGGATCATCTCGCCCCGGTAGCGCTCGTCGAAGTCCATGTCGATGTCGGGCATTTGCTTGCGCCCGGGGTTCAAGAACCTTTCGAACAGCAGGTCATAGCGGATCGGGTCGAGGTCGACTATGCGCAGGCAGTAGGCGACACAGCAGCCGGCGGCGCTGCCCCGCCCCGGCCCGACCCGTATTTTTTGCTGACGGGCGTAGTGGATGAGGTCCCAGCACACCAGGAAATAATCCGAAAAGCCCATCGACGCCACGACCCCGAGCTCGTAATCGAGCCTCTCGGACACATGGGCCGGGACGGGTGCGCCGTAGCGCTCCTCCGCCCCGCGGTAGGTCAGGTGGCGCAGGTACTCGTCCGACCCGCTGAAGCCTTCGGGCACGGGGAAAGCCGGCAACTTCGACTTCCCGAGCTCGATGTTGACCTCGGCGCGCTCCGCCACCCACAGCGTGTTGTCGCACGCTGAGGGGTGGTCGGAAAAAAGCTGGCGCATCTCCGCCGCCGTCTTCAGGTAGTGCTCTGAGCCCTCGAAGCGGAAACGCTTGGGGTCGTCCATGCTCGAGCCCGTCTGCACGCACAGGAGGGCGTCGTGGGCCAGGTGGTCGTCCCGGGTGGTGTAGTGGCTGTCGTTGGTGGCCAGCAGCGGAGCCCCTATGCGCTGGGCTATTTCGACCAGTTGCGGGTTGGTCTTGCGCTGCTTCTCCAAGCCGTGGTCCTGCAGCTCCACGAAGAGGTTGTCGCGCCCGAAGATTTCCTGCAGCCGTACGGCGTTGGCCGTCGCCAGTTCGACGTCGCCCCGCAACAACGCCTGGTTGACTACGCCGCCCAGGCAACCCGTGGTGGCGATCACCCCGTCGTGGTAGCGCTCGAGCAGCTCCCAGTCCGCCCTCGGCTTGTACCAGTAGCCGGAGAGGTACGCCTCAGAGGACAATTTCAGGAGGTTTTTGTAGCCCCGGTCGTTCTCGGCCAGGAGCGTCAGATGGTAGTAGAGCTTGTCGCCCTCTTCCACCTCCCCTCCCGTATCGTCCATACGGCCCCGGCGCAACGGGCGTTCCAGGCGGCTCTCGGCCGCCATGTAAGCCTCTATCCCGATGACGGGCTTCACCCCGGCCTCTTTGGCGGCCTTGTAAAAATCCAAGACGCCGTACATGTTCCCGTGGTCGGTGATGGCAATGGCCGGTTGGCCGTCGGACGCGGCCCGCTTCACGACTTCCTCGACCCGGGCCGCCCCGTCCAGCATCGAGAACTCGGTGTGCAGGTGCAGGTGGGCAAACGACGCGCTCACGTCTCAGGCCACCTCCTCCTTACACTGCCCGCGTACCCAGGCCCACAAGGACCTGTGAGGATCCTGTGGACAATTACAGCCTTGTTGTTCCTTTTCAACTTAGCG
>JBEKNX010000036.1:0-19128 GCA_049522375.1 Acidimicrobiales bacterium
GAGCCGGGGCTTGAACCGGGCGAAGAGGTAGTCGAGGCCCGGCCCGCCCCCGTAGGAACGCATCGTGGAACTGCGGCCGGTGTCCCCGCCCAGCAGCAACTGGCCGAAGAGCCCGCGTTCGGCCAGGTCGGCTATGAGCCGCAGGATGGTGGAGTCGGGCCAGTACTTGGCCCGGCCCGGCCCGTCCAGCTGGAGCCAGGCCCCGGTGGCGGCCGTCTCGGCGTGCTCGCCGGCGTCGGGGTTGCGGTCGAGGTGGGCCAGCACCACCGAGGTCGGGGGTACGCCCAGCCCGAGAAGGTGCTGGACGATCCCGAGGCCCATGGTGCCGTGCTCGGTGTGCACGCAGACGGGCGCCCCGGTTTGCTCGTGGGCCAGGGCCGCCGCCGCGAACACCTTCTTTTCGAACGGTTGCAGGCGGTGGTAACTGGCCCCGACCTTGATGGCACCGGCGGGTGCCTCTTCGGCGGCGATGTCCGAGACGAACCGCGCCGCCAGGACCTCTTCGGCCTGTGCCCGCAGGGGGTCTTCGGGCGGGTAGTGGGCCTCGCGGTGCACCCCGGTGGCGCCGACCACGTGCAACCCGGTGGCCAGGGAAACCTGCAGGAGGCCGTCGGGGCTGCGGCCCAGGCCGAGCGGTGTCCAGTCCACCAGGGCCCGGCCGCCCGCCTCTACCAGGGTGCGGGCTTCTTCGACGGCCCGGCTTTGGTCGGCCATCTCGTCGCCGGGCTGTAGCCGGGTCACGAAGAAGAGGTGCTCGTGGGAGTCGGTCGGGCCCAGCCGTGACGGTTCGATGTCGCCCCGGACGGTACGCACCACGCTCACGGCGTCAGACCTCCGCCGCTCCGAGACCCGGCCCGCTGCCTTGCTTGCATCTGTTTTTTGATCGTGCCAGACTCAGGTCGGGATGTCAATACATATAGACATGTGGACCGAAGCGGTGGACCACTCGAAGCCCATCCCGCTGTACTACCAGTTCAAGCAGTGGCTTTCTGTCTGCATCTCCAACGGCACCCTTCCCCCGGGGGCGAGGCTCCCCGACGAGCTCGAGCTCTGCCAGCGCCTCGGTGTGAGCCGCGGCGTGGTCCGCCAGGCGCTCACCGAGCTCGGCTACGAGGGCGTGATCTACCGCCAACGGGGGCGGGGCACCTTCGTGTCGGCCCACAAGACGGCCGAGGGCCTGATCAGTGGCCTGCGGGGCCTCGTTGACGACGCGGCCATGCGAGGGCAGGTGGTCGAGAGCAAGGTGCTGGCGCTGCGCCAGGTGCCGGCCACCAACGGCGTGGCCGCTAACCTCAACATCGCCGTCAACGAGCCGGTGGTGGAGCTCGAACGGGTGCGGGCCCTCGACGGCGAGCCGCACGTGCTCACGATCACCTACCTGCCCGCCGCATTGGTACCGGGGCTGGCCCAGCGCGACCTCAATGGTGCCGAGTCGCTCTACCAGGTCCTGCGCCAGGACTACGGCCTGCCCATAGTCTCGAGCCGGCGGCGGGTGGAGGCGGCCACGGCCGGCACCCGGGAGGCGCGCCTGCTCGGGGTCGACCGCGGCGCGCCGCTCTTGGTCCTCTACAGCACCAGCTACACGACCGAGCGTCGGCCGGTTGAGTATTTCGTTGCTTTCCACCGCGGCGACCGCAGTGCGTTCGAGGTGGAGCTGTCCAGCCCGGGCAGCAGCGCCTCACGTTTCCAACGCGTCCCCCTCCCGCCGGAGGGCTCCGTCCTATGAGCGGCCCGCTGCTCGTCGGGGTGGACGTGGGGACCCAGAGCGCCAAGGCGGCGATCTTCGAGCTCAGCGGCGTGTGCCTGGCCGAGGCGGCCGTCCCCTTGAGCCTGCAGAGGCGTGGCGCCGACGAGGTCGAGCAAGAGCCCGAGGACTTCTACCAGGCGGCGACGGCCGCCATCGCTTCGTGCGCCGCCGCCTCGGCCCGTCCCGGCGACGTGGCCGGCGTGGCCGTGGCCGGCCAGATGGCGGGCGTGCTCGGCATCGGCGCGGACGGCCGGGCGGTCACCCCGTACGACTCGTGGCTCGACTCGCGCTGCCGCGAAGAAGTCGAAATGATCGCCGCTCGCCTGGGCGACCGTTTGGTCGAGCTCAGCGGTTGCCCGCCCATGGTCGCCCACGCGCCAAAGATCGCCTGGTGGTGCCGGAACCGGCCCGGGACCTACGCCGAGGTGGCCAGGTTCGTGATGCCGGGCGCCTTTGTGGCCGGCCGGCTGTGCGACCTGGACGCCCCCGCGGCCTACATCGATACGACCTACCTTCATTTCACCGGGCTGGCCGATACGGCCAACGCCACCTGGTCGCCCGAACTGGCCGCCGGCTCCGGGGTGGAACTGGAAAAGATGCCCCGCATCGTGGTGCCGACCGAGACCGTCGGGCGGCTCAGCGCCGCCGCCGCCGCCGACTGCGGCCTACCGCCCGGCACCCCGGTGGCCGCCGGGCTGGGCGACACGGCGGCCGGGGCCCTCGGGGCCGGGATCGTGGCCCCGGGCCAGTTGCTGGACACGGCGGGCACGGCTTCGGTGCTGGCCCTGTCCACCACCGCTTTCCGGCCCGACCTTTCCGGCACGCTGGTCCAGATGCGGGGCGCCGTCCCCGGGCAGTGGCTGGCGCTGGCTTACCTCGCCGGCGGCGACCTGCTGCGCTGGCTCCCCGACGTACTGGGCGCGGCCTCACTGGAAGCGCTGGTCGAGGAGGCGTCAGGGCGCGGGGGAGCGCAGCTGCTCTTTGTGCCCCACCTCGGAGGTCGCATCCTGCCCGCCGCCCCCGGGGCCCGGGGCGCCTGGGTCGGCCTCGACCTCTCCCAGACCAGAGGGGACCTGGCCCGGGCCGTGCTGGAGAGCGTGGCCTTCGAGTACGCCGGGTTCCTGGGCGTGGCCCGCCGGCTCTTCCCCGACGTCGCCCCCGGTGACGTGCGGGTGATCGGCGGCGGCGGCGATGACGCCCTGTGGAACCGGATCAAGGCTTCGGTGCTCGGCCGGCCCTACGTCCGCCTGGGCCGGGAGAGCTTCAGCTGCTGGGGCGCGGCCCTGGTGGCGGGGGCGGCGGTCGGGGCCGTGGACGACCTGGGGGCGCTGGCCCTGTCGAGCACGGCCGAGGTGGGCCGGACCGAGCCCGACCCCGACCTGGAGGTCCTTTACGCCCGTCGGGAGCGCGACTACCGCGCCGCCGTCGACCTGCTCGTCCAGCCCCACCAGGAGGTACGTGCATGAAGAGCCGCTTCCGCCTAGCCGTGCTGGGAGCCGGCCGGGCCGGCATGGTGCATGCCCGCAACGCCGCCGGGTCGGTCCCCGGGGCCGAGCTGGCCTGTGTCGTGGACGCCGACCCCGCGGTGGGCGCCAAGGCCGGCGAGGAACTGGGCGTGCCGGTCTTCGCCGACCTCGAGCGGGCGCTCTCCGGGGCGGCTTTCGAGGGCGTGGTGATCACCGCGCCCACCTTCGCCCATCCCGAGCTGGCCGTGCTGGCCGCAAGCGCCGGCAAGCACGTGTTCTGTGAGAAGCCCATGGCCTTGACCCTGGCCGACTGCGACGCCATGGCCGCGGCGGCCGAGCGGGCCGGGGTCGTGTTCCAGGTGGGCTTCGTGCGCCGGTTCCAACCCGAGTTCGCCGAGGCCAAGCGCCGGATCGAAGCGGGCGAGATCGGCACCCCGATGGTCGTCAAGTCGCTCACCCGGGGGCCGGGGCTGCCCCCGGTGTGGGCGCACGACCTGCGCCGTTCCAACGGGATGCTGGCCGAGGTCAACAGCCACGATTTCGACTGCGTGCGCTGGTTGGTGGGGTCGGACATCGAGCGGGTCTATGCCGAGACGGCCAACTTCAAAGGGCCCGAGCGGGGCGTCACCGCCGCGGACTTCTACGACAACGCCGTGGTCTCGCTCCGCTTCGCCGCCGGTGCCATCGGGACCATTGACGGGACGTGCCCGGCTGACTACGGCTACGACGCCCGGGCCGAAGTGCTCGGGACGGAGGGCCTCCTGGTCGTGGGCGACAACCACGCTATGCCCCTGCTCGAGGTCCGGTCCCGGGGCCTGGGGGAGGCGCCCACCTGGTCCTCGTGGCCGACGCGGTTCGAGCCCGGTTACCGGGAGGAACTGGCCGGTTTCGTGCGGGCCGCCTCGGCCGGTACGGCCCCGCTCGTCGGGGCCGTAGACGGCCGCGCCGCCGTGGCCGCCGTAATCGCCTCCAACACCTCCTGGCTGGAAGGCCGTCCCGTGACCCTCGCCTCGCTGGGGGCGGGCCGATGAAGGTCCTGGCCTACCGGGGACCGGGCTCGCTGGTGGTCGAGGAAAGGCCCCAGCCGCACCCGGGCCGGGGCGAGGCGCTGCTCCAGGTGGACGCCTGCTCCATCTGCGGGACCGACGTGCGCATCGCCAACGGGTCCCACCGCGCCTACGCCGACGCCCTGGGGCGCGTCCCCGGCCACGAGGTCGTGGGGACCGTGGTGGAGGTGGGCGAAGGGGCGCGTGCCGGCACCGGTGAGCGCGTGTTCGTGGCGCCCAACTACGGCTGCGGCCACTGCGCGGCCTGCCGGCTCGGCCAGGTCAACATGTGCGAGGAGCCCCGGGCCATCGGCATCACCGAGGACGGGGGGTTCGCCGAGTACCTCCTGTTGCCCAAAGACCTGGTGGACCAGGGCAACCTGCTCCCCTTCGTAGCCAGTGCCGGATCGGGGGCGAGCGCCACCGGCGAGCTGGACGTCGGGGCGGTGGCCCTGGCCGAGCCGCTGGCCTGCGCCCTGCGGGGCTCCCGGGCGTGCCGCATCGGCGAAGGAGACGTCGTCCTCGTGTACGGCGCCGGGCCCGTTGGCCTGTTCCACCTGGCCCTGGCCCGCCTGGCTGGCGCCGGCGCCGTGGTGGTCTGCGAACCCAACCCCGAGCGGCGCCGGCGAGCCTTGAGCTGGGGCGCCACGTCGGCTCACGGCGCCGACTTCGATGAGCTGCGGGCGGCGTTGGTGAGCGCGGGTGCCCCTAAGGGCGCCAACGCCGTGATAGTGGCCGCCCCCGTGCCCGCCGCCCAGGCCCAGGCCCTGGAGCTGGCCGGCCCCTGGGGGCGCGTCAACTTCTTCGCCGGCCTGGCCCGGGGGCATTCACGGGCCGAGCTCGACACCAACCTCATCCATTACAAGGAGCTCGTCGTCACCGGCACGACGGCGAGCACCAACGAGGAGTGCCGGGACGCGCTCAACCTGATCGTCGAAGGTCGGGTGGACGCCGGATCCCTGGTCGAGGCCCGCTTCGACCTGGCCTCGGCCGCCGCCGCCTTTGAGCTCGCTGCCTCCGGCAAGGCCATGAAGGTGCTGGTGGCGCCTTGACCCTGACCGCGACCGTGACCGGGCCGAGGCTGGCCCAGCAGCACGACCGCCACCGAACCCCGAGACCGAAAGTGATGACCCGCACATGAGCACAACGCCCCTCGACCCCTTCTCCCTCATGCTCGACTTCCGCTCGGGCGACCTCTCGCCCCATACCTCGGGCACGGTGCGCCACCTCTCCGACATGAAGGGCTCCTATTACGCCGACGGAGCCGCCTTGGACGAACTGGTGCGCAACGGTGACCCCCTCGTCTACGAGGTCGTCCAGTACGACGTCCCCGAAGAGGTGGGCCAGCTCATCTGTTGCACCACCGTCCTGCACCCCGGCACGGTGGGCGACGAGTACTTCATGACCAAGGGCCACTACCACTCCGTCAGGGAGACGGGCGAGCTCTACCTGGGGCTTTCCGGCCACGGCTACCTGTTGCTGATGACCGAGGAGGGCGGCCGGTCGGCGTCGCCCATGGGCCCGGGCACCGTCGCCTACGTGCCCCCGTACTGGGCGCACCGCACCGTCAACACCGGTGAGGAGCCTTTTGTGTTCTTAGCCGTCTACCCCGGCCAGGCCGGTCACGACTACGGGACCATCGAGCAGAGCGGTTTTGCCCAGCGCGTGCTGCGCACGGCGGAAGGCCCCGTGCTCAAGTGACCGTCGTACCTGCTGCCAGTCCGCCGCTACGGCCTCTGTCGCAATGTGTGGTCGTGGTGACCCCCCGTTCGTTCGGTATGCACGACCGGGGCTTGCGCCGGCGCCTGGAGGCCGAGGTGGGAGCCGTGCGCTACCGCCCCGGCCCGCTGGCCGCGGCCGAGCTGGCCGGCGAGCTCGGGGACGCCGACGGCCTGCTGGCCGGCCTCGACCAGGTCAGCGCCGAGGTGTTCGCCGCTGCCCCCCGCCTGCGGGTGGTGGCCCGCTACGGCGTGGGCGTGGACCGGGTCGACCTGGCCGCGGCGGCCCGGCACGGGGTGACCGTGACCGTGACCCCCGGTGCCAATGCCAACGCCGTGGCCGAGATGACCATGGCGCTGCTCTTCGCCCTGGCCCGCCCCCTGGTGAGCGGGCAGCAGCGGGCCAAGGGTGGTGAATGGCCGGCCCTCAGCGGGGTCGAAGTGGCCGGTCGCGCCCTGGGCCTAGTGGGCCTCGGCCGGATCGGCTCCCTGGTGGCGGCCAAGGCGGCGGGGCTGGGGATGGCGGTGCTCGCCTACGACCCCTACGTGGCCGAAGCTGACAACGTCACCGTGGTGGACCTGGGCACGCTGGTGGCCACCTCGGACTTCGTCTCCCTGCACGCGCCGCTCAACGACCAGACCCGGGGGATGGTCGACCGGCCGTTCCTGGAGAAGATGAAGCCCGGCTCTGCCCTCATCAACACGGCCCGGGGAGACCTGGTCAACGAGGCCGACCTGGTCTGGGCGCTCGAGCAGGGCCCGCTGCGGGCCGCCGCCCTCGATGTGCTCGGCCAGGAGCCGCCCGGGCCCGGCCACCCGTTCCTCGCTCGTGACGACGTCCTGGTGACGCCGCACATGGGCCCCCACACGGCGGAAGCCACCTCGGCCATGGGGGAGCGGGCGCTCGACGACCTCCTCGCCGTCCTGTCCGGCCGAGCACCGAGGTACCCCATATGACCACCGCCACCACAGGCGAAAGGATCTTCACCTTCATAGGCGTCACCACGGCGAAGTCGGCCATCATGCGCATCTTCCCGGCCTGGGCCGAGCACCTGGGCCTGGGGAACGTGCGCATGGCCGGCTGCGACCTGGGCCTGCACGCCCCGCCCGAGCATTACCGCCAGGCGGTCGAGGTCATCCGCTCGGGCCCGGCGGAGCTCGGGGCCCTGGTGACCACGCACAAGATCGACCTTTTCGCCGCCTGCCGGGACATGTTCGACTTCGTCGACCCCTACGCCGAGCTGTGCGGGGAGGTGTCGTCGCTGTCCAAGCGGGACGGCCTGTTCCGGGCCCACGCCAAGGACCCGATCTCCTCGGGCCGGGCCCTGGACGAGTTCATCGAGCCGGGCTACTGGGCCTCGGGCGGTGCCGGGGGCGCCGGCGGGCGCCAGGGCGGAGCCGGCCCGGAGGTGCTGCTTTTCGGCGCCGGCGGCTCCAACCTGGCCATCACCCTGCACCTGATGAGGGGCCGGCCCGACGGCGACCGGCCCTCGCGCATCGTCGTGGTCAACCGCAGCCCGGCTCGCCTGGAGTCCATGCGTGCCGTGCACGAACGGCTCGGGCAACAGGTCAAGGTCGAGTACGTCCACAACGCCGACCCGGCCCGCAACGACCGCCTGATGGCCGAAATGCCCCCGGGCTCACTGGTCGTCAACGGCACGGGCATGGGCAAGGACAGCCCCGGGAGCCCGGTCACCGACCAGGGGGTCTTCCCCGAGGGCGCCCGGGTGTGGGAGCTCAACTACCGCGGGGAGCTCGACTTCTTGCACCAGGCCCGGCGCCAGGAAGCCGGCCGCGCCCTTTTGGTCGAGGACGGCTGGCGCTACTTCGTCCACGGCTGGACCTGCGTTATGGAGGAGGTCTTCGAGGTACCGATGACCCCGGCAGTCGTGGGCGAGCTGTCCTCCATCGCCCTCGGGCTGCGCAGCACTTAGCACCAAAAGCCATAAAAGAGCAACAGAAAATCCGAGAAAAGAAAAGGGGTTCTCATGCAGATCGGGATCGACAGCTATTGTTTCCACCGGTATTTCGGCGAGGTTTACCCGGGCCTGCAGGCCGACCCGGGCACGCGCTGGCGGATGGAAGGCGAGTTCTTGGACTTCGCCCTCAAGCAGGACGTCGGCGAGATCGCCCTGGAGGCGTGCTTTTTCGACGCCCTGGACGACGGCCTGTGCGCTGAGATCAAGGCCCGCCTGGACGAGACCGGCGTGGACCGGGTGCTGGGCTGGGGCCACCCCGAGGGGCTGTGGGGCGGCGACAAGCCCGAGGAACTGGAGGCCCTCAAGCGCCACCTCCCCCAGACGCGCAAGCTCGGCTCGACCCGCATGCGCATCGTGGCCGCAAGCATGAACTACGCCAAGTCGCCCCGAGAGGAGCTGATCGGCAAGGTCATCCCCATGCTGGCCGAGGCGACCAAGGCGGCCGAGGCCGAAGGTGTGGTGCTGGCCCTGGAAAACCACATCGACTTCACCTCCCGGGAGGTGGTGCGCATCATACAAGCCGTGGGCTCGGACCACCTGCGGGTCAATTTCGACACGGGCAACTGCCTGCGCCTGTTCGAGGACCCTGTGGACGCCGCCACCAGGCTTGCTCCCTACACCATTTCGACCCATACCAAGGACATCGCCACCCGGCGCAAGGGCGGTGCCCCGTCGGAGAACTTCACGTGGTGGCCGGCGTGCGTGGCCGGCGAGGGCGTCATCGACATGCCCGGGGTGGTAAAAGCGTTGCACGACGGCGGTTTTGACGGTTCCCTGAGCCTGGAAGTCGACCTCATCGGCGAGCAGTGGTCGATGTTGCCGGAGGAAGAAATCGTAACCCGGAGCCTCGCCTACCTCCGCACCCTCCTCCCTGGCGCGCCGCGCTCCTGAAAGGCCCGGACCATGCCGCTCCATCCCGCTCCCCCCGACGAGCGCCCGGCCGTCGGTTTCGGCCTGCTCGGTTACGGGTTCATGGGCAGGGCGCACTCGCACTCCCTGCACAGCATCGGGCACATGTTCTGGCCCTCGGCCGCCCGCCCCGAGCTTGTCGCCATCGCCGGCCGCACGCCGGCCGGTGTGGCCGAGGCGGCCACCCGGTACGGGTACGCCTCCTACACGACGGACTGGCACGACTTGGTCTCCGACCCGGCCGTGGACGTCTTCGACAACGTCACCATCGATGCCGCTCATGTCGAGCCGACCTTGGCCGCTATAGCCGCGGGCAAGCACGTGATCTGCGAGAAGCCCCTGGCGTCCACCGCCGCCGGCTCCGCCCGCTTGTACGAGGCGGCCACCGCCGCCGGGGTCAAGCACCTGGTCTGTTTCAACTACCGGTTCTTCCCGGCGGTGCGCCTGGCCTGGGAGCTGGTCCATGGGGGAGAGGTCGGGGAGCTTTACCAGGCCCGTTTCCGCTACTCCCAGGAGTGGCGCACGGCGCCCGGGCCGCTGCCGAGCGCCGCCGGGGTTCAGGCGATCATCGCTTGCCACGCCGTCGACCAGGCCCGGTTCCTGTGCGGGGAGATCACCTCCGTGCAGGCCTCCATATCCAGTCCGGTGACCACCCCGGACCGCCTCTACCGGGGCGGGCCCATCGACCAGGACGACGTGGTGGCCATGGTCGCCTGCTTCGACAGCGGCCTGGTGGCCACCATCGACGCCTCGCTGGTCGCCCCGGGCCGGCGCAACCACCTGGCCTGGGAGCTCAACGGCTCTCTGGGCAGCCTGGCCTGGAGCCTGGAGGACCCCAATATCCTCAAGGTTTACCGCCACAACGGCGGTCGCACCTCGGGCTTCACCGAGGTGATCAGCTGCGAAGCCGACCATCCCCTGGTGGCGCCGTGGTGGCCATCGGGCCATGTGCTCGGCTGGGAGCACGGGCACGCCAACATGCTCGCCCATTTCATCGACGCCGTCGCCGGCGACAAGGAGGTGGGGCCGTACGGGGCCACGTTCCTGGACGGTTTGAGGGCCGCCCAAGTGGCCGAGGCGGTCAACGAGTCGGCCGGGACGGGTGCCCGGGTGGAGGTAGCCCGTACGCCTTCGGTTTGAACGCTGAATTGGCGGTTTGAACGCTGAACTGGCGCCCCAACGGCGCCGTACAAGGGGGGACAAATGAACGGCGGTGCGACGGGGGACGTCCCGAGCCTGGACCAGCTGCGAGAAGGGTTGCTGAGCCAGGCTTACTTCGCCGACGACGGGATCCTCACCGCCGTGTACCTGGCGCTGGTGCTCGGGCGGCCCCTGCTGGTCGAGGGCGAGCCCGGCGTCGGGAAGACGGAGCTGGCCCGGTCGCTGGCGGGGTTCCTCGGGCGCGAGCTGGTGCGTCTCCAATGCTATGAGGGCCTCGACGCCGCCCAGGCGCTCTACGAGTGGGACTATCCCCGCCAATTGCTGCACGTCCGGGCGGGCGACGACGTCCGGGACCTGTACGGCGACGAGTTCCTGCTCGAGCGGCCGTTGCTCCGAGCGGTCCGGGCGGGGGAGCGGGCGGTACTGCTGGTGGACGAGATCGACCGCTCCGACAGCGAGTTCGAGGCGTTCCTGCTCGAGTTCCTGGACGCGTTCCAGATAACGATCCCCGAGCGCGGCACCGTCCGGGCCGACCGGCCGCCGCTCGTGATAGTGACCTCGAACCGGACCCGCGAGCTGCACGACGCCTTCAAACGCCGGTGCATGTACCACTGGATCCCTTTTCCCGAGCCTGAGCGCGAGCGAGAGATCATCCGCGCCCATGCCCCCGGGGTCGAGGAGGCGGCGGCCGCCGCTCTGGTGGAGGCGGTGGTCGCCGTGCGCGCTCTGAGGCTCGTGAAGCGGCCCGGGACGGCCGAGACCATCGATTGGGCCCGGGGCGCCTCCGCCCTCGTCCAGCAGGGGGACGCCTGGCCCGACGCCTTACGGCGGTCGCTCGGCCTTCTCCTGAAAGAACAGGACGACATTGACATGGCCCTGGCCGAGGTGGAGGTGCTCCAGAACGCCCCCGGCGACAGGCCATGAGGACGGCGGGGGCCGGCCGGAGGGCGGGGGCCGGCCCGGCCGGGCGGCGCCGGTGCTTAGGCCGTGAGCAGGCCGGTCATGGCGGCGGGGTTGCCTTGCGCCAACCACCGGACGATCTGTGGGGGAGCGAAGACCTCGTCTGTGACCATGGCCGCCGCCCCCCTCAGGCCGGCCTGGTCGCCCAGGGGCGAAAAGGAGATCTGCAGGTCCCGAGTAGCCAGGGGCAGCGAGCAACGGTAGACGTTCTCACGGATGGAGGCCAGCAGGGCATCACCGGCGGCGGCGACGCCCCCCCCGACCAGGATCAGCGCCGGGTTATAGAAGTTGACGATGGTCGCCAGCACCTCGCCGACGAGCCGTCCCGAACGCAAGAGCAGTTCCAGGGCCACGGGGTCGCCCCGCTGGGCGGCCTTGGTGATCTCCTCCCCGGTCACCTCCCGGCCCTGGTCCAGCACGGCGGCCAGGTGGGGGCTCAGGCCCGACTCGGCTGCCCGCGTCCCGTCCCGGCCGAGGGCGGCACCGCCGGCGAGCGCCTCCAGGCAGCCGCCTTTCCCACAACGGCAGACCACGTCGGAGGCTTCGCGCACCGCCACGTGGCCGATGTCGCCGGCGCAGCCCTGGGCCCCCCGGTACAGCTGGCCGCGGCAAACAATGCCGGCACCTATCCCGGTGCCGATCTTCACGTAAACCATGTTCTGCTCACCCCGGGCCTGGCCGCTGCGCAGCTCGCCGAGGGCCATGAGGTTGACGTCGTTGTCGACCCAGACCGGCAGCCCGAACCGCTCCCCGAGGTGGCGGCGGATGGGGTAGGCGTGCCAACCGGGCATGATGGGCGGCGAGATCGGACGGCCGGTGGAGAACTCGACCGGCCCGGGCACACCGAGGCCGATGCCCCACAGCGACGCTCGGGAAAGGCCTCTCTGGTCGACAAGGGCGTCGAACAGGCTGGCCAGCCGGTCCAGCGCCCGGCGGGGGCCCTCGCTTATGTCGAAGGGCTCCTCGTGCTGGAAGAGCAGGTCACCGGCGAGGTCGCTGAGCCCGGCGGCCAGGCTGGTGGCGCCCAGCTCGGCCACCAGCAGCACGCCCGCCTCGGCCCGGAAGGCGAGCGACCGGGGCGCCCGGCCACCCGTCGATGGGGCGAGGTCACCTTCGCGCACCAGTCCCAGCTCGGTCAGGTAGCTGAGCTGCTGGCTCACCACGGCGCGCCCGAGCCCGCTCCGTTGCGCCAGTTCGGGGCGGGTGGAGGCGAGCCCGAAGCGGAGCAGGTCGAGCACCACCACCACGTTTTCCACACGGTCAGGCAGAACATGGCTGGGGAACGGCGTAAGACCTGTCACTGGCAACCTGCCTTTTGTCGGAACTATACCTTAGTTCATTAGGGTGACTTGTCTTTTGCTGCGACACAACCTAACTTTGCTGGCATGATACCTAAGGCAGCGTACCAAGCGGCCGGGGCCCGACGCCTGCCGACCAGTTTTCAAGGCTGGCGCCGGTCGGGCCGATGACCGCCCCGGTCCGGGCCGCCATCGTCGGGGCCGGTTTCATGGGCGGTGTCCACGCCCGGGCGGTGCGGGCCGCCGGAGCGGTGCTGGTGGGAGTGGCAGACAACGACCTGGCCCTGGCCCAGGCGCTGCAAGCCAAGACGCAAGCCGAAAGGGCCACGGCCCGGGCCACCGAGCTGATCGAGGCGCCTGATATCGACGTTGTCCACGTCTGCACCCCCAACGCCACCCACATCGGCCTGGTCGAGCAGGCTTTGCGCGCCGGCAAGCACGTCGTGTGCGAGAAGCCCCTGGCCACCAGCCCCGGGGAGGCCGCCGGGCTGGAAGAGCTGGCGGACAAGGCCCGCCTGGTCGGGGCCGTCCCGTTCGTCTACCGCTTCTATCCCATGGTGCGCGAGGTGCGCGAGCGGGTCCGGCGCGGGGAGGCCGGGCGGCTGAGCGTGCTCCACGGCTACTATCTCCAGGACTGGCTGGCCGGGGAGGCGGACGACAATTGGCGAGTCGACGCTGGTCGCGGCGGCCGCTCCCGTGCTTTTGGTGACATCGGGGTCCACTGGGTGGACCTCGTCGAGTTCGCCTCCGGCCAGCGCTTGGTGCGGCTCGGTGCTCAGCTGCTTACCGTGTACCCACGGCGCCAGGGGCCGGGGGGCAGCTTCGAGGTGCACACCGAGGACGCCGCCACCGTCAGCTTCGAGACCGACGGCGGGGCGATCGGGTCGGTGGTGCTCAACCAAGTGGCGGCCGGGCGGAAAAACCGTTTCCGCTTCTCCTTCGACGGCACCGAGGCATCTTTTGCCTTCGACCACGACCGGCCCGAACAGCTCTGGGTCGGTGGCCGCTCGGAGAGCCGCGTGCTCGTCCGTTCGCCCGAGGACCTGGCCCCGGCCGCCGCCGCCTACGTGACCGTGCCGGCAGGGCACCCTCAGGGCTATCAGGACTGCTTCAACGCCTTCGTGGCCGACTGCTACACCGCCGTCAGGGGTGGCTCGCCTGACGGCCTGCCCCGCTTCTGCGATGGGCGGCGCGCCGCCGAGGTGACCGAGGCCGTCCTGGTCTCTGCCGCCTCCAAGTCCTGGGTGGAGGTCCCACCCGTGCCCAGCCCTTCGGTCTCCGCCATCGCCGGCGCCAAGGAGCCCGGATGAACGTCGGCTCGTCCCGCGCCGGGCGACCCGGGCCCAGGTCTTGAGGACCTCCGGGCGCCGCTCATGAGGACCGCCGCCGGTTCGGCCCAGCAGCTGGCCATCGAGCACTTGGAGGGCTTCGTCACGGCTCTGGCGGGCGCTGGCGTCGTCGCCGGGCTCAACAAACGGGCCGACTTCCTTAGGGGGGTGGCGCTGGTGCGGCCGGCTTCGCCGGCCGAGCTGTACTGGGCGGCGCGGGTAACCCTGGTGAGCGCACGAGAAGAAATCGCGCCGTTCGACCGTGTCTTCGCCGCCTGGTTCGGCGACGGGCTCATGGCCATGGCGCCCCCGTCCCGGCGCCCGGCCCCGTCCCGGCTGGCGCCGTCGCGCCAAGGCCGCGTCCTTACCGGCGCGGAGGGCGGTAGCGAGGGCCGGCGCAAGGGTGCCGGGCACCAGGCGAGCGTGGAGGAAACGAGCAGCACCTGCGCCTTCCCGGCCACATCGGCCGCAAAACGGCAGCTCCTGGCCGAAGCCGAGGCCGCCCTCCGGCGGGCGCTGCCGACCCGGCGCGCCCGTCGGCACCGCCCGGCGCGCCGCGGTGACCGCCTCGACCTGCGCCGGGTGCTGCGCGCCGCCGGCCGCAACGGCGGCGACGTGGTGCGCTTGCCCTGGCGTCGCCGGCCCCGCCAGCCCCGGCGGGTGCTGGTGCTGGTCGACGTGTCGGGCTCGCTCCGCCAGACCTCGGGCGACGCCCTGCGCTTCGCCCATGCCCTGGTCCGTGCCGTGCCCCGGGCCGAGGTGTACACCTTCGGCACCCGTCTCACCCGTGTCACCCGGCAGCTGGCCGTTCGCGACGTCGATACCGCCCTGGACGGGCTGGCCGGGGTGGTGCTGGACGTCAACGGCGGCACCCGCATCGGGCGTGCCCTGGAAGAGTTCCTGGCCGACGCCCGGCGTACGGCGGCGGCCCGCGACGCCTTGGTCCTGATCGTCTCCGACGGCCTCGAGCGGGGCGACCCGGGGGCGATGGTCTCGGCCGTGCAACGTCTGGGCCGCCTGTCGCACCGGGTCGTGTGGTGGTCGCCGCTGGCCTGCGACCCCGGCTACCAGCCCCTCACCCGGGGCATGGCGGCGGTGGTGGACGACCTGGACGACCTCGTCGGCGTGGGCGACCTGCCCTCGGCCGTCGACGCCGTGCCCCGGCTGGCCGCGGCCGGGGCGGGGCGGCGCCGTTCGGCGAGCCACAAAGTGACCAAAAGTCGGCCCGAAATGATGACCGAAGGCCCTATTACCGTTGCCGGCTCTCCCAGATCATGGGGACAGGACCGCCCAGAGGACGGCCCCGTGCGCGATGGGGGGCGCAAATGAGGACGACGGAGCCGCTCAGGCCGCTTGACCTCGGGGTCGATGACGTCGTCGACAGTCACCACCACATCTGGCGCATGGCCGACATGCCCTGGCTGCAGGGGCCGATGGTGCCGCGGATTTTCGGTCCGTACGAAGCCGTACGTCGCGACTACCTCGTCGACGAGTACGTGCGGGACGTGACCGCTGAAGGCGTCAAGGCCGCCGTTTATGTCCAGCCCAACTGGGCGCTCGACCGGGTCGTGGACGAAGTCCGCTGGGTGCAAAGCGTGCACGACGCCACCGGTTGGCCTCAAGCCGTCATTGGCTCCGCCGACCTGTTCGACCCCGGCGCCGGTAAAGTGTTCGCCCAACAGAAGGCTATTTCGCCCGTCATGCGGGGCACGCGGCTCCAGCTGCACTGGCACGAGGACGAGCGCTTCCGCTACGCGTCGGGCCCGGCGCGCATGCACGACCCCGTTTTCCGGGACAACATCGGGTTGCTCGCCGACCTGGGCTGGCTGTTCGAACTGCAGGTGTTCCCGGCCCAGATGGCCGACGCCGCCCGCCTGGTCCAGGACTTCCCGGCCACGACCTTTGTGCTCGTCCACGCCGGGATGCTCGAAAGCGCCGAGCGACGCCACGTTTTGCCCTGGCGTGCGGGCCTCGGACTGCTGGCGCCGCTGCCCAACGTGATGGTCAAGCTCTCGGGGATAGGGACGTTTGTGCACCGCGTGGACGAGGAGCTCATCCGGCTCGTGACCACCACCGCGGTCGGGATGTTCGGTCCCGAA
This sequence comes from Acidimicrobiales bacterium, assembly GCA_049522375.1. Lineage (GTDB taxonomy): Bacteria > Actinomycetota > Acidimicrobiia > Acidimicrobiales > Palsa-688 > Fen-671. Next base: position 15,712 of record JBEKNX010000036.1, read on the forward strand.
CGGTGCATGTTCGGGAGCAATTTTCCCATCGAGAGCATCTGGAGCGACTTTCACACGTTTATGCAGACGTGGCTGCGGGTGGCCGCCGACCTACCCGCCGAGGCCAGACGCGACGTGCTCGGCCGCACGGCGCGTCGGGTCTATTCGCTGCCGGGGGCGGGCGATGGCGCCAAATAGCGCCACCCGGCGGGAGGGTGCGGGCTCAGGGCGTCGCTTTGGCTTCGCCGAGCGCGCTTTGCATGTTGGCCAGGTGGTCGAGCATGGCCTCTCGGGCCGCCACCGGGTCGCGGCTTTCGAGGGCCGCCAGTATGCGGAGATGGTGGCGGTAGGCCCGCTCTCGCGCTTCGGCGCTGCGCGACGTCATCGCCCGCGACCCACGGGCCAGTTGGGCAACGCTTTCGAGCAGGGCGATGAGCAACTGGTTGTGCGAGGCCCGGTGGACCGTCCGGTGGAGCTCGACGTCGAGCTGCAAAAATCGCTTCGCGCTGCCCTGCGCCCGACCGAGGTCGTTGACCAACCCCCGGAGCTGGCCCAGCTCCTCGTCGGAGATGTTCTCGGCCGCCAGCTGGATGGCGCCGGACTCGAGGATGCTGCGCACACCGAACAACTCGCGCACGACGTCGCTGTTGAAGTTGACGATCAGGGCCAGCGGCTCGACGATGCGGGCCGGGTCCAGCTTGCTCACGAAAGTCCCGGCGCCCTGGCGGGCCTCCAGGATGCCCATGGCCGTGAGGGCGGCGATGCTCTCGCGCAACGCCGGCCGGGAGATGCCCAGCCTCTCCATCAGCTGGCGCTCGGCCGGCAGCCTCTCCCCGGGCTTGATGACGCCCGTCGTGATCAGTCGGAGGACGTGCTCACGGGCGTCGGTCGTGACCGAGTGCCGGGTCAGCGGTGCCCAGGCTGGTGCCACGCGCACAACTGTACCAAGTCGCAGGTGAAAGCGACAAAAATGGTCAGATGGTTTGACATCTGGTGGCCCCCGGCCTACCATGGCCCACTGGTGCAAATGCTGACGGGCGACGCCAGGGCTGGGTACTGGTCGGGGGGAGAAGGCGGGCGGTCGCTATGACAGGGTCAGCCCTCAACGGCTCGGCGACGGACGGCTACCCGGTCCCGGACGACGCCGCTGCCCTGCTGTACGCCGAGCACGTGTCGAAGCGCTTCCCCGGCGTGCAGGCCCTGCACAACGTCGACTTCACCCTCAAGCGGGGCGAGGTGCACGCCCTGGTGGGCCAGAACGGGGCGGGCAAGTCGACGCTGGTGAAATGCATTTCCGGGGTCCACCCGCCCGACGGCGGCCGCATCAGCCTCGAGGGGCGGGAGATCACCACTTATTCGCCCAAGCACGCCTTCGACCTGGGCATCGCCGTCGTGCACCAGCGGCCCCAGCTCCTGCCTTGGCTGTCGGTGACCGAGAACGTGATGCTGGGGAAACTGCCGGCCCGCAAGGGCCTGATGATCGACCGGCGCAAGGCCAACGAGCTCACCCGCGACCTGCTGGCCCGCTTCCGCCTCGACATCGACCCCGAGGTGCCCGTCGCTTACCTCTCGGCCCCCGACCGCCAACAAGTGGCCATAGCCAAGGCTCTTTACCGTAAGGCCAAGCTGCTCATACTCGACGAGCCCACCGCCGCCCTCGACGCCCAGCGCAGCGCCCAGCTCTTCGCCTTGGTCGAGGACCTGGCCGCCCAGGGCGTGGGCGTGCTCTACGTTTCCCACCACCTGGAAGAGGTCTTCCGCCTGGCCGACCGGGTGACCGTGCTCCGCGACGGCGAGCTCGTCGCCACCCAGCCGGCCAGCGAGCTGTCCCAGGACGAGGTGGTGACCCTGATGGCCGGGCACCGCATCACCCAGGCCGCCATGGCCGACAGCGCCGCCGTGACCGAAGAGACGGCGGCGGCGCTCGAGTTCAGCCACCTGGAGACGGGGGTACTGCACGGCGTCGATTTCGTCGTCCGCCAGGGTGAGGTGGTCGGTGTCGCCGGCCTTATCGGGGCCGGCGGCCACGACCTGGCCCGGGTCCTGTTCGGGCTGGACCGGCCCACGGGCGGGCGGGTGGCGCTGCGGGGCCGGACCTACGACCCGCAGGGCCCCAAGCAGTCGATAGCCCAGGGGATCTTCCTCGTCCCCGAGGACCCGACGCGTGACGGGCTCGTCCCCGTCCTGTCCGTGGCCCAGAACGTGACCCTCGTCGGCCTCAAGCAGGTCACCCGCTGGGGACTGCTGTCCTTACGCCGGGAGCGAGAGGTGGCTCAGCATTACGTCGGCGAGCTGAGCATCGCCACGGCCTCTGTCAATACCGCCGTGCGCAACCTGAGCGGTGGCAACCAGCAAAAGGTGTTGCTGGCCAAGGCGCTCACCTCCAAGGCGGAGGTGCTCGTGCTGGAGGAGCCCACCCAGGGGGTCGACGTCCACGCCAAGGCCGAAATCCATCGCATAGTACGTGACCTAGCCAGCCGGGGAAAGGCAGTTATGGTCGTTTCCACCGACATCCGTGACCTCCTCGAGTTCGTGGACCGGATAGTCGCCCTCCGCGCCGGGCGGGTCGTCACCGACGTGCCCGCTCGGCGCACCAGTTACGCCGAGATCCTCGACCTGACCGTGGGGTCGGTGGCGGTGCAGAGCGCATGAGCACGGGGACCGAGGGCATGAAAAGCGTCGCCGCCAACCCAGTGGCCGACAACGGTGCCACGGGGACCGCAGTGCCGGGGATGGGGCCTGACGGCAAGGTCCACCTCGCGGCCGGGCGGTCGAAAAACGTAGACATCTTCACGCTGTGGCCCATCGCCGTCATGGTGCTGATCATCATCGCCACCTCGTTCAGTTCCTCCCGCTTCCTCACCGCCTTCAATTTCGAGAACATCCTGAGCCAGGCCGCCCCGCTCGGCATCGTCACCATGGGCCAGTGCATCCTGCTCATCTCCGGGGGCCTGGACCTGTCGGTGGGCTACAACATCTCTTTCTCGAGCATCATCACCGGGCTGCTGCTCGAGCAGAACGTCCCCCTCGGGGTGGCGGTACTGGCCGGCATCGCCTGTGCCACCGCCGTGGGCTTCGTCAACGGGCTGCTGGCGGCCCAGGGCCGGGCCCACCCCTTCATCATCACCCTGGGGATGTCGATCTTCCTGTTCGGCCTGGACACCCAGCTCACCGGGGGGGCGCCGGTGAACAATATGAAGGGCCTCTACAGCGCGTTCGGGGGTTACATGCCCGGGGGCTTCCCCTTCTTCGGGCTGCCCTCGGTCACCTGGCCCTTCGTGATAGTCATCCTGCTCACCTACGCCTTCCTGCGCTGGGCCCCGCTAGGCCGGCGCGCCTATGCCATCGGGGGCAACGAGCAAGCCGCCTACCTGTCGGGGATCCCGGTCAAACGCACCAAGATCTACCTCTACACCATGATGGGCGCCTTGGTCGGGG